>DEQI01000383.1:0-2134 GCA_002360295.1 Planococcaceae bacterium UBA3370 | reverse complement strand
CGCAAGCACGGTCTGGATATTAGTCCCGATGATATTTTATTAACAACAGGCTCTCAGCAAGCGCTGGAATTACTAGCTAAAGTACTAGTCAATAAAGGCGATGGCATTATTATTGAAAAACCAGGTTATTTAGGCGCTATCCAAGCATTTACGTTAACAGAGCCAACTTTTTACTCTGTCACTTTAGAAGAAGATGGCATCAACCTTGAAGAACTAGAAAAAGCACTACAACAACCCAATGTGAAAATGATTTATACAGTGCCAAACTTCCAAAATCCAACAGGTTTAACGTATTCACTAGAAAAACGCAAGCAAGTTTGTGAGCTTGTTTCAAAATATGATGTTGTATTAGTCGAGGATGACCCTTATGGAGAGCTTCGTTTTGAAGGCGAGCACTTACCATATATCGGAGCTGGAAAATTAGAGAATAGTGTTTTACTAGGATCATTTTCTAAAACAGTCACACCTGGGATGCGCTTAGGCTTCGTCATAACAAAAAACAAAGAGCTGCTCACACATATTGAAACAGCGAAACAAGCGACAGATTTACACACAAATATTTTTGCACAATATGTCATTTATGATTATTTAGCCAATAATGATTTTGACAAGCATGTTGAAAAAATTATTGCCCTATATAAAACGCAATCAGATGCGATGTTACAAGCAATGGAAAAATACTTCCCTGCCCATGTATCTTACACAAAACCTCAAGGCGGTATGTTCATTTGGGCGACAATGAATAACGGCCAATCAGCGCTTGATGTTTTCCAAAAAGCGATGGATAAAAATGTAGCGTTCGTACCGGGTGATCCATTCTATACAGACCCTAATGGTGTTAGTACAATGCGTTTAAATTACACAAACTCTACACCAGAAATGATTGAAGAAGGAATTAAACGATTAGGTAGCATTCTTTAATTTAATATGAGCCCTTTTGATTTGAAAAATCATGAGGGCTTTTTTCTTTCTTATTGACATATGGAATAATTTTCTATAGTATTCTACTAATTTACCTTTCAAGGAGGGATTCACATGATTCGACTTTTAACTGCAGCTGACCATGAAGTATGTATGGCACTTGTCCAGCAGCACCCAGCTGAAAACTTATTTATTATTGGAGATATTGAGGCGTTCGGATATGACCAGCCATTCCAAAAGATTTGGGGACAATTTGAAGATGACAAGTTGATTGCTGTCTTATTAAAATACGAGGGCAACTATATCCCTTATGCACAAGGTCCGTTTGATATTCAAGGCTTTGCGGATATTATGAATGCAGATGAACAAATGACAGAGCTTTCTGGATTAAAGTATTTAACAGATCAATTAGAGCCACTTGTAAACAAGCAGATAAGTATAAAAAAAGAAACCTATTATGCAAAATGTACAAAGCTCCAGCCGATTTATGAAGTTGCTGAACTTGAAGGTGTAGCACGATTAACACTAGAAGAAATAGATGAAAACGTAAAGCTTATGTTATCTATACCCGAATTTGAAGGAAGCAACGTGACAGTTGAAAGTAAAATCCGCGCAGAAGAAAATAAAACGGGCCGCACTTACTTCATGCGCGAAGGAGATGTAATGGTGTCCTCTGCTTCCACAACTGCTGAAAATAGTGTTTCTGCGATGATTGTTGGAGTTGCCACACGAGAAGGCTTTAAACAAAAAGGCTATGCGACAAAATGTATGCAGAAGCTTTGTGGAGATTTATTAGCTGAGGGTAAATCTCTTTGCCTATTTTACGATAATCCTAGTGCCGGCTCCATATACAAACGACTTGGCTTTGAAGATATTGGCTTTTGGAATTTGCTACGGTTTAAAAAATGATATTGATAAATATGTGGGCTGTCCAGAAGCTTGGATAGCCCTTCCCTTTCCTTCAAAAATTCCGATAGATAAATATTTTTGTGGATTAGATAAATAACTTCCTAAATTTGATAAATAACTCTAGGGATTTGATAAATAACTCCTCTAGTTAGATAAATAACTTTACGAATTAGATAAATACCCATCCCATCCCCCTGCCTTTAAATAACTAAGTATTCAGAAAAATAAGCAATGAATCATTGACAAGGACTAGGCAATCATACTAATATGTAATAAAACTCCTTTTTATCTGAATTTTCTTGAA
>DEQI01000339.1 GCA_002360295.1 Planococcaceae bacterium UBA3370 | reverse complement strand
AAAAAAATCGTACTCTACTCCAATAAACCTTCCCTAATGACCACCAATACTTATTGAAACTGTGTAAGTCTTGAGAAAAAGTCGTTCACAAATTTTAAAAATACTTGTTCAGAAGGCGCAAGCTCTCGATTGGTTGGGTAAATGACGCCGACAGTACGGCGAATAGCTGGCATGGCGATCGGGACTTTAACTGTTAAACGAGGCGAAGAGTCCGTTAGTGAGCTTTCTGGAAGTAAGGTTACGCCAATGCCTGCAGCTACGAGCCCTTTTAAAGCATCCATATCCTCGCCCTCAGAAGTTACTTTTGGTATAAACCCAGCTGATTTACAGGCGTCTACTGCCACTTTATTTAATATATAACCTTCGGGAAATAAAACGAAATCGTCATTGCGTAAATCAATTAAATTGATTTTATCGTTTTTGCCAAGGGGATGAGTTGCAGGCAATAAAGCATGAATATTTTCACTAAATAATACAGTCGCGTTAATTTGATCATCTTTAGGTGGAAGTGGCCCGAGTAATGCTAAATTTAACTCTCGGTTTTTAACAGCTTCTATTAAATATTTGTATGAACCTTGGCGTAAATGGAAAGATACATTTGGATACTCTTTTTTGAAGGCGGAAATAACGGTTGGTAATACATAACTAGCTAAACTGGTAGGGAAGCCAACCTTAATGGTTCCTTTTGCGGGATCTAAATATTCCTCCACTTGTTTTACAGCAAAATCAATTGCTTTTAAAGCAGAAATACTATGTTCAAGGAATATTTTTCCGATTGGTGTTAGCTTTACATTGCGGCCAACTCGTTCGAAAAGTGGGGTACCTAGTTCTTCCTCCAAGTTAGCGATTTGACGGCTGATTGCTGATTGAGCAACATGCAAATGCTCTGCTGCCTCGGATATATGTTCTCGTTCTGCTACTTCTATAAAGTAACGTAATTGGCGTAATTCCAATTTACTCACCCCACATATCTATTTTTTAGATTACTATTTAAAGAACTTATATAATTCATGTTATTTTGAAATCTGGAAAATGTAAACCATTACTTAAAAAATGTCGAGGTAATTTACATTATTTCATGTTTACCTGCTTCTTGTTACAAAAGACGCTTTTGGGGAAAGGATAAATGGTGCTCGGTGTAAAAGGAGAGGTAAATAAAACTATTTATAATGGATGCTACATGAGATGGATTCTCATTACTTGCTTGTCCATTGAAAATAAGAAAATCAGCATTTATCGGCATTAATTTCGGTATTTCGTTGTATGGTAGCGTTTTTGATGAAATGGTGTTCTTTTTTTTATTTAAAATAATTCTAAACTATTTGCAACAACACTTCATTTCAGTTAAGATTGTACATGACAATAATATTGCAAAGAAAAAAACTTGCAAGGAACACTATGGAGGTAATTTAATGGCAACTTTAGAAATTAAAGATCTTCACGTTGAAATCGACGGTAAAGAGATTTTAAAAGGTGTAAATCTAACTATTAACACAAATGAAATACATGCAATTATGGGTCCTAACGGTACAGGTAAATCAACGTTAGCATCTGCAATTATGGGACACCCTAAATACGAAGTAACACAAGGTGAAGTGCTTCTTGATGGGGAAAACGTTTTAGAAATGGAAGTAGATGAGCGTGCAAAAGCAGGTCTTTTCCTAGCAATGCAATATCCATCAGAAATTTCTGGTGTTACAAATGCAGACTTCTTACGTTCGGCTATTAATGCTCGTCGCGCTGAAGGCGATGAAATCTCATTAATGAAATTCATCCGTGAATTAGATAAAACAATGGACTTTTTAGAAATGCCAGAAGAAATGGGTCAACGTTACTTAAATGAAGGCTTCTCTGGTGGTGAGAAAAAACGCAACGAAATTTTACAATTAATGATGATTAAACCTACATTTGCCATCCTAGATGAAATTGACTCAGGTCTTGATATCGACGCACTTAAAGTAGTATCTAAAGGGATTAACGAAATGCGCGGTGAAGGCTTTGGCTGCTTAATGATTACTCACTACCAACGTTTACTAAACTACATCACACCTGATCATGTACACGTAATGATGCAAGGTAAAGTAGTAAAATCTGGTGGCGAAGAATTAGCGCAACGTTTAGAAGCTGAAGGCTACGACTGGATTAAAAAAGAATTAGGTATCGAAGACGAAACGGTAGAAGCATAATAAAGGAGGACGAATAAGATGACGGTTGAAACAAAATTGGCGTTATCAGCACAAGATGTACGCTCGTTCTCGCAAAGCAACAATGAACCGAAATCGTTTGCTGATTTCCGCGAAGCAGCATTAACAAAAGCAGCTGAGCTAGCATTGCCAACGCCTGATAAAACGAATATTACAAAATGGAATTTTATTGATTTCCCTGTTCACACAGTGGAAAGCGATGTTTTCAATTCATTGGACGAACTTCCAGCAGAAGTAAAAGCGTTAATCGATACAGAAGGTCAAGAAAACCTATATATCCAACGCAATAATACACCTGCTTTTATTAAAGTTTCGGATGAATTAGTTAAAAAAGGTGTTATTTTTACTGATATTGAAACAGCTATTCGTGAGCACAGCGATTTAGTTGAGAAATATTTCATGACAACGGCCGTTAAAGTGGATGAGCACAAATTAGCTGCTTACCATGCAGCACTTGTCAATGGTGGTGTATTTGTCTACGTGCCTCGTAATGTCATCGTAGAAGAACCACTTCAAGTAGTTTTTGTAAATGATAACGAGAATGCATCTTTATTCAACCACGTATTAGTTGTAGCTGAAGAATCTGCTGCTGTTACATATGTTGAAACTTATGTCTCTACAATTGAAGAAGCAAAGGGGCAAGCGAATATTATCGCTGAAGTTATTGCTAAAGATAACGCCCAAGTAACTTTTGGTGCTGTAGATGTTTTGGCAAAAGGATTTACAACATATGTGAACCGCCGTGCAAACTTAGGAAGAGATGCTAAAATTGATTGGGCATTAGGCTTAATGAACGATTCAGATACAATTTCTGAAAATATTACTCATTTAGTGGGTGATGGTTCTGTAGCTGATACAAAAACTGTTGTAGTAGGTCGCGGCACACAAAAACAAAACTTTACAACAGAAGTTCGCCACTGGGGTAAAAACTCAGATGGTCAAATTTTAAAACACGGCGTTATGAAAGACGCAGCACAATCAATTTTCAACGGTATTGGTAAAATCGAACACGGGGCTACAAAAGCAAACGCAGAGCAAGAGTCTCGCGTATTAATGCTTTCTGAAAAAGCACGTGGTGATGCAAACCCTATTCTTTTAATTGATGAAGATGATGTAACAGCAGGACACGCAGCATCTGTTGGTCGTGTTGACCCGATTCAGCTTTATTATTTAATGAGTCGTGGTATTTCGAAAGCAGAAGCAGAGCGCCTTGTTATTCACGGATTCCTTGCGCCAGTTGTGACTAACCTGCCAATCGAAGGTGTTAAAAAGCAGCTGACGGAGGTTATCGAAAGGAAAGTTCGATAATGGATATAAAAGACATTAAAAGTTATTTTCCTGTGCTAAATCAAGAAGTAAACGGACATCCTCTCGTTTACCTTGATAGCGCAGCGACTTCGCAAAAGCCTATTCAAGTGTTAAATGCATTAAAACAATACTATGAACTAGATAACTCAAACGTACACCGCGGTGTGCATACTTTAGGTAATCGTGCAACGGATTCATATGAAGGTGCGCGTGAAAAGGTTCGTAAATTTATTAACGCTAAGTCTACAGAAGAAATTATTTTTACACGTGGTTCGACTACGGGTTTAAATACAGTTGCTTCTGGTTATGGGCGCCAAACTCTTCAAGCTGGCGATGAAATCGTTATTACGTATATGGAGCACCATTCCAATATTATTCCTTGGCAGCAGCTAGCGAAAGAAAAAGATGCTGTGCTGAAATATATTGAGTTAGAAGCGGATGGCACTATTTCAATTGAAAAGGTGCGTGAAACGATTACGCCAAAAACGAAAATTGTTTCAATGGGTATGGCATCTAACGTAATGGGCACTATTAACCCGATTAAAGAAACAGCAAAAATTGCACATGAAAATGGAGCCATTATGGTAGTAGACGCTGCTCAAGGTGCTCCACATATGAAAATCGATGTACAAGATTTAGATTGTGACTTTTTAGCTTTCTCAGGGCATAAAATGTGTGCACCTACTGGAATTGGTGTATTATATGGTAAAAAAGCGCTTTTAGAAGCTATGGAACCAGTTGAATTTGGCGGTGAAATGATTGATTTTGTAGGTACACATGAATCAACATGGAAAGAGCTACCGTGGAAGTTTGAAGGAGGCACACCAATTATTGCTGGTGCAATCGGTTTAGGTGCAGCCATTGACTTCTTAAACGAAATCGGATTAGAAAACATCGAAGCGCATGAGCATAAGCTTGTTGCTTATGCAATGAATGAGATGGAAAAAATCGAAGGCTTAACAATCTACGGTCCTCGTGATCCGATGAAACGTTGCGGACTCGTTACGTTTAATTTAGATGATGTGCATCCACATGATGTTGCAACAGTTTTAGATATGAACGGTATTGCAGTACGTGCAGGACACCACTGTGCTCAGCCGCTTATGAAATGGTTACAAGTAACAGCAACAGCGCGTGCAAGTTTCTATATGTACAATGATGAAGCTGATATCGACCGCTTAGTTGCTGGACTACGCGCGGCGAAGGAGTATTTCAACGATGTCTTTTAATAATTTAGATCAACTATATCGTTCCGTCATAATGGATCACTATAAAAACCCTCGTAATAAAGGGGCATTAGAAGATAATAACGTCACAATTGATATGAATAATCCAACTTGCGGGGATCGTATTCACCTAACATTACAATTGAAAGATGGCGTTGTAGAAAATGCGAAGTTCGACGGTGAAGGCTGTTCGATTTCCATGTCTTCTGCTTCTATGATGACACAAATTATTAAAGGTAAAAAATTAGAAGAAGCGCTAGAGTTAGCCGACATTTTCTCAAAAATGATGCTCGGTGAGGAGTTCGATACAGATAAATATGATTTAGGGGATGTAGAGGCACTTCAAGGTGTGGCCAAATTCCCTGCACGTATTAAATGTGCAACTCTCGCGTGGAAAGCGATGGAAAAAGGCGTGAAAAATGAAGGGGAATAAATTTCCTTTCGAAAACGCTAAGTAAACTGAACGGAGGAGAAAAAATGGCTAAAAAAATGCCTGATATCGGCGATTACAAATATGGCTTCCATGATAAGGACGTATCTATTTTCCGTTCTGAACGTGGTTTAACAGAAGAAATCGTACGAGAAATTTCAAATATGAAACAAGAGCCAGAGTGGATGCTTGAATACCGCTTAAAAGCACTTGAACAATTTTATAAAATGCCAATGCCGCAATGGGGTGGCGACCTTTCAGCTTTAAACTTCGATGAAATTACGTATTACGTAAAACCATCTGAAGCAACTCAACGTTCTTGGGATGAAGTGCCTGAAGAAATCAAAGCAACATTTGATAAATTAGGTATTCCTGAAGCGGAGCAAAAATATTTAGCGGGTGTATCTGCTCAGTATGAATCTGAAGTAGTTTACCACAACATGAAACAAGACCTTGAAGATATGGGCATTGTGTTCAAAGATACAGACTCAGCGTTAAAAGAAAACGAAGATATTTTCAAAAAATACTGGGGTACTGTTATCCCTTATTCAGACAACAAATTTGCAGCGCTTAACTCTGCAGTTTGGTCTGGTGGTTCATTTATTTATGTACCACCTGGTGTGAAAGTAGAAACACCTTTACAAGCTTACTTCCGTATTAACTCTGAAAACATGGGTCAATTCGAGCGTACGCTAATTATCGTTGACGAAGGTGCACACGTACACTATGTAGAAGGATGTACAGCACCTGTTTACACTACTAACTCTCTACACTCAGCTGTAGTAGAAATTATCGTGAAAAAAGATGCTTATTGCCGTTATACAACGATTCAAAACTGGGCAAACAATGTGTACAATCTTGTAACAAAACGTACAGTTGTTGAAGAAAACGGTACAATGGAATGGATCGATGGTAATATCGGTTCTAAATTAACGATGAAATACCCAGCGTGTATTTTAAAAGGCGAAGGCGCTCGTGGTATGACATTATCAATCGCTTTAGCTGGTCGTGGTCAACACCAAGATGCTGGTGCTAAAATGATTCACTTAGCACCAAATACATCTTCAACAATCGTATCGAAATCAATTTCTAAACAAGGTGGTAAAGT
>DEQI01000147.1 GCA_002360295.1 Planococcaceae bacterium UBA3370 | reverse complement strand
TTAAACGAGAGAAGCCCATTTTTTCAAGGAATGTAGCTGGTCTACGATTTAAAATCGAATCGTATAAACGCAGTGCTGTTAAGTTTTGTGAATGCGCTAATGCTTCACGAGCTGGCATAATACCCCGTTCTTCGCTTTCGATATAGTTAGTCGGACTATAATTATCGTAGCTACGCGTAAACTTCACATCAACTACTGGGCTACCTGCTCCAATTACACCATACTCAATAGCAGGGCCATAAGCTAATAATGGCTTCATCGTCGAGCCGTTAGAACGGTATGCTTGTGTAGCGTGGTTCAACTCTATTGTCTCGAAATCTCGACCACCTATAAAGCTTAAAATACGTCCTGTTTTATTTTCAATCATAATACTGCCGACTTGAACGGGCATTTCAACTACAATTTCTTCACCCGTTTCTTCATCAATTTCTGTTTGTGTATACGTATGTCCGTAATACTTGAAATTTTTTGCAGCTTCTTGCATTGCATCGTACATTTCTTTATCAATTGTAGAGTAAATACGGTAGCCATTTGAGCGTACTGCACGATCGGCTAAAATTGAATATTTTTCAATTAAATTGTCTTCCTCTTGTAAACGAGCTGGATCAATACCATCTTTTACGGCTAGTTGTTCAGCAATAATTTTTTTTGCTCGACTTTCAAGTTCGTATGTTAACCAAGGATATTTATCTTCAGCACGAGCTTCTGGTTCACGAAAATCTTGTGTAATATCGTAGGCAACCGCTTCGTCATATTCTTTCTCAGAAATATAGCCAGCCTCTTTCATACGATATAATACGGTTTTCATACGATCGATACCTGGCTTTAAAGCTGCAGCCTCTTTTAATGTTCCACGCTGTGTAAACGGTGTATGAGCATAAGGTGCTTGTGGAATTCCTGCAATAAATGCGGCTTGTGGTAATGTTAGTTCAGATGCTTTTACACCGAAAATACCATTGGCTGCCGTTTCAATTCCGGCAATATTTCTACCAGATGAATTACGTCCATACGGAATAATATTTAAGTAAGCCTCTAATATTTCTTGTTTCGTCATGAATTTTTCCAGACGTAATGCTAATAAAATTTCCTTCGCTTTTCGTTCGTAAGAAACTTCATTCGTTAATATTTGGTTTTTAATCAGTTGCTGTGTCAACGTGGATCCACCAGTTTGTGTGGCAGAGTTTGTTACATCTTGCAATAAACCACGTAGTACAGCTTTTGGAACAATTCCGTTATGTTCACGGAAATATTCATCCTCTGTTGCGAGTACGGCATTAATAACCATTGGTGAGACAGCACTAAGTGATGTTTCCTTCCGTTCTAAATCTGTACGGAGCTTTCCTATGTAAATATTATTGGCAAAATATATTTCGCTCGTTTCTTCATAATTTAGGATTTGTTCACGCATTTCTTCTTTAGAACGAAGCGGCTCATCTTTAACGAGTGAAGCGAAATAACCTGCTCCTAAAGCACCTACAAATACGGTTGCTGTAGCTAAAAATATAATAAACAATAATAGTAAATTCCAAACAACGCCTCCAGTAATTCGGAGAGCTCGCATCCACTTTAAGTTACTGAGAGATTCAATTTTTTCGTTTATCCGTGTGATCCATTCTTTCACTTAATCGACCTCCTAAAATCTCGTTTATTATAGCATATTTCGTCATTGCTCGAACATATATATTGACAAGGAATAGAAATTGAGTAGAATAGTCTGTATAGTTTTTCGAGCAAAGATAAGTTTGCAGTAATGGTTACATTCCCTGTTTAGAGAGCTAGCGGATGGTGCAAGCTAGCCATAGTGTAGGCATGAATTACGTTCTTGGAGCTTGAACGTGTCCGTCGCGATAAGGCGGTTTGAGAGGAAGAGAGTGTGAATGTTCTCTTCAAGCCGGGTGGTACCGCGTTATGTTAACTATAACGTCCCTGCATGCATATTGCGTGTAGGGACTTTTTTTATTTCATTCATTTTCACACCAAATACGCAATATGAAGTTAAATCTGTTAGTAAATAATGATTTCACAAGTGTAGTGAATTTTACCATTATTTTCATAATAGAGCCACTAAATAGCTATTAAAATCAATTGGTGAGCTGTTTAGTTATATGGAAAGTTTGATTACTGCTTAAATTGGAGGAGTTTACAATGACAAACGCATTATTAGAAGATTTAAACTGGCGCGGTCTGTTATACCAACAAACAGACGCTGAAGGAATGGAAAAATTATTAAATGAGCAATCGGTTTCTTTATACTGTGGGGTTGACCCAACAGCAGATTCAATGCATATCGGTCATATCGTACCACTATTAACATTACGTCGCTTCCAACAAGCGGGCCACTCACCAGTTCTTTTAGTAGGTGGGGCAACAGGTATGGTTGGAGATCCATCTGGGCGTTCAGAGGAGCGTCAATTACAAACAGTTGAGCAAATTGATAAAAATGTACAAGGAATCAAAAAACAATTAGAACGTATTTTTGATTTTAATTCAAGCTCAGAAAATGCGGCTACACTGGTGAATAACTACGACTGGATTGGCAAAATGAGCACGATCGAATTCCTACGCGATTACGGTAAGTTAATTAATGTCAATTACATGCTTGCAAAAGATACCATTGCATCTCGCTTAGATTCAGGCATTTCTTTCACTGAATTCGCCTACACAATTATTCAAGGTATTGATTTCAACCATTTATACGATAATCATAATGTGCGTATTCAAGTAGGTGGCTCTGATCAGTGGGGTAACATTACGACTGGTCTAGAAGTTATTCGTAAAACACATGATGAAAATGCCAAAGCATTTGGTATTACCATTCCATTAGTAACAAAAGCAGATGGAACGAAATTTGGTAAAACAGCTGGTGGTGCCGTTTGGTTAGATGCTGAAAAAACGAGTCCGTACGAGTTTTATCAATTCTGGATTAATGCTAGTGATGCAGACGTTGTCAAATACTTAAAAATCTTTACATTCTTAACGCGTGAAGAAATCGAAGCATTAGCAGTAAGTGTAGAAGAAGAGCCGCATTTACGTAAAGCTCAAAAAGCATTAGCCGCTGAAATGACACGTTTAATACATGGTGAAGAAGGATTAGAACAAGCGATTCGTATTACGGAAGCTTTATTCTCAGGAGATTTAAAAGCTCTATCCAATGAAGAAATGAAAGTAGCTTTTGCAGGTGTTCCTTCAGTAGAAGTAGCAAAAGAAGATAAAAATATCGTAGAGCTTATTGTAGAGGCTGGCATTTCACCTTCAAAACGTCAAGCACGTGAAGACATTACAAATGGTGCCATTAGTGTCAACGGTGAAAAAGTAACAGATTTAGAATACACAATTGATGCAAAAGATCGTTTAGAAGATGCGTTTGCCATTATCCGTCGTGGTAAGAAAAAATACCACATGGTAAAATTTAGATAATTGGCATTTGAATTAGGTAAGCTGCTGATAAAGTGGAAAATTTTCGTAAATAAAGAGGTGGATAAAAAGAAAAGTGCATCCATAGTACGCAGAAAAAATCACAAAATCACAAAATGACTTTGTGCTGATAAAAAGGGCCAAGTCGCTGATAAACCAACAAAAGCT
>DEQI01000026.1:257-5473 GCA_002360295.1 Planococcaceae bacterium UBA3370 | reverse complement strand
ATTGTTCGACATGGCTCATATAATGAAAACAACCACATATCGAGAGGGCCAGGCAAGAATGTGACAACAAGCAGAAAAATATTAACAGGTAAAATGATGAAGGAAAACAATGGGACAAACAATATATTGGCTAAAAAAGATGAGAAGCTAAGCTCATAAAAATGATGGAGTAACAGAGGATAAACAAAAATTTGACATACAAATGTGATCATAAATGATTGCAGGATCAGATTTAGCATGCGAGCGATTAAGCGACTTGAAAATATTAAACTAAACGTCGCTAAATACGACAGTTGGAAACCGACTTGATAGAGTACTCCTGGCTGTATCAATATAAATCCAATAAAGCTGATTGCCAGTGCATCAACTGCTGAAACACGCCAGCGAAAATAGCGAGCTAGCAATATTAATTCTACTACTGACACTGCACGCCAAACAGAGGGAGCCCCTCCTGCCAATAAAGCGTAAATCGGTAAAATGACGATTAATATAACCGTTGCAAGCTCTTTACGTATACCTACCCTTAACAAACCTTGAAAGAAAATAAAGCTAACGAGTGCTACATGCAAGCCTGATATGGCAAATAAATGAGTAATGCCTAATTTTTGATAAGCACGTGACGTTTCATAGTCTACATTTTCTTGCAAACCAATTAACAAGGCTTGGGCTTCCGCGACGAGTGATGGTGGGAATGTCTGTTCAATATGCTGCTTTAAACGAAGTCGTTGCTTTGATAGCCTTTGCTTCATTGTCGTTTCTTGCTTTACTAATTGCCAGGAAGAAACTTCTACAATACCAATTGCGTTTTTACTTTTTAAATAAGTTGACATGTGAAAGCCATATTCATGAGCTGGGTATGCTGGTAAAACTAGCTCTCCTAATACGACATATTGTTGTCCAGCTAATGAATTAGCACTGTACAATGCTTTCTCTTGCTCAGATTGAAAACTGTATACGACATAAACGAAACGCCCCTTCTCATCTTTCATAAAGCCCCGCATGTTGGCACCATTTATTTTATATTCATCTGTCCATGTGAGCTTCGCAGGCAAATATAGCGGCTCGAGTAATGGTTGTAGCTGCCAAGAAACGTAGCTAAACGAGACGATACTGACAAGTACAATGGCGTACAGCTGCCCCTTCGCAAAACGCTTATAGATACAAAACAATAATAGGACAACTAGCCATAAAAAAAGCCATAGTGATTCATGCGCTGCGAGAGTTGCAACGAGAACCGCTATAGCATAATACATCCATTTAGACTTTAAGTAATTGACCAAATAATT
The DNA here is from genome assembly GCA_002360295.1 of Planococcaceae bacterium UBA3370. Lineage (GTDB taxonomy): Bacteria > Bacillota > Bacilli > Bacillales_A > Planococcaceae > Metasolibacillus. Next base: position 4,187 of record DEQI01000026.1, on the reverse strand, counting down.
CGTTCACCTTCTCTTCTAGAGGGGCCAATTCCTCATGAGAAGCTCCGTAAGCACGTAATTTTTCAAGCATATTGAGCGATAATTGCAATTTTTCATCTTGTAAAAAGTCAATTTTCGCTTCATCAAACGGAATGTGCACTACATTGACATTCGCCTTTTTAAATAATTCCATTGCATAAGAATTATTTTTATAATCTTTAGCGTAGTAGACATTTTTAATACCTGCTTGAATAATCGTTTTCGTACAAGGCAGACAAGGGAAATGCGTTACATATAAGTCTGCACCATTGGCAGGTGTACCGTATTTTGCACATTGCAAGAGTGCATTCGTCTCTGCGTGGACTGTGCGTACACAATGATTATCAACGACATAACAGCCCTTTTCGATACAATGTTCATCTCCTGAAATCGATCCGTTATACCCTCCTGCAATGATTCGTTTTTCCCTAACGATTGTAGCGCCAACCGCAAGTCTTGTACACGTACTTCTAAGTGCTAGTAAATGGCTTTGTGCCATGAAAAATTGGTCCCATGTAATACGCTCCATATGACAACCTCCAAACAATATAACTATTATAAGTGTAGTCTTAATATTCAATTGCTGCAATGCTAGATTCATTTGAATTGTTTGTCATTTTGCTTCAATTAAGTCTTTTAATCGTTCAAACGATTTTTCACCTATACCAGAAACTTTTTTTAAATCGTCAATCGTTTGAAATTTTCCAATTTCGGAGCGATAGGCAAGTATCGCTTGTGCCTTTGCAGGTCCAACACCTGGCAAAGTTTGCAGCTGTGTTTCATCCGCTTTATTAATATTTATTTTGCCACTATTATCCGAATGGGTTCCTGTTGTGAATGATAATCCAATAGCGGCAGTATCTACTTCCTCGCCTATTTGAGGAATATAAATAACCATTTCATCTTGTAAACGCTGTGCGTGATTAATCATTTTCGTTTCTGCTAAATCGGTATAGCCTCCTGCTAATTGAATAGCATCAATGACACGATCTTCAGCAGTTAACTCATATACACCGGGAAATTTAACTTGTCCTTTCACATCGACGATTACATGCGAAATAGGTATTTGTTCGCTATTCGTTTCTAGTAGTTCATGTTCATTTTCATTTACGATAGCTGGAATCATTTCTACTGTGGATGAATGATCTTGTTGAAGAAAAAAATAGAGGAGTCCAATTACGAGTGCTGAGGGGATGAGCACTCTTTTTCCATACTTTTTTAGAAATGGTTGCATCAAAAACACCCTTTCAAAAAAGAAGGTAAATCATATGGAGATACTTCCACTATACGAGATTTACCTTCTTTTGAAAAGGGCTATTTGATTGCGCGAATAAAAATGCGTTCGCTTTCTTCAGTTGGTTGCTCCATTGTCCAATCAGCAGTCATATGTACTTCTGAAAAGCCAATGTCATATAACCATTTTTGATATTGTTCTGGCGAGAATGTTCGTTGATAATGTTCTTCATCAAACCGCTCGAACAAATCATTTTGTTGATGCACAAAAAATGTCATTTGGTGATATACGGAATGCTGCTCCTCACCCATCTCTGTATGCCAAACATACGTAATTTCACCATCATCGTAAGTGAAAGGGCTATTTAAAAAGACCGTGTCCATTTTAAATAAGGAGTGAACATCAAAAAATAATTGACCGCCATGACGTAAGCTATTAAAAATACGTTGCAGCGTTTCTATGACCGCTTGTTCTTCCCGTAAGTAGTTGATAGAGTCAATCGGAATAATCGCGATATCGAGCTCGCTAAAGCCTTCTAATTGATCCATAGACATTGTGAATAACGGAATGCTCTTCCCAGCAGCTGCAAGACGAGCATTTGCTACAGCTAACATGTCTTCCGATAAATCAATGCCTGCCGTTGTGTAACCAGCCTCATCCAGCATAAAAAGCAGGGTGCCAGTTCCACAACCGATATCTAAAAGAGACGGATATTCTGCAGCAGGAGCATACATTTGAATCCATTCGACATATTCATCATAAGGAATATCTGTCATTAATTCATCGTATACTTCCGCAAAACGTTCATAACTATTCATTTATTTGTGGTGCGTCTAATTGAGGTGCATCTCCCCATAAACGCTCTAAGTTATAATAGGCACGCTCATCTTTGTGGAAAACGTGAACGACTACATCTCCAAGGTCTACTAAAATCCAACGAGCTGAGTCAAAGCCTTCTGTACGCTTAACTTCAAAGCCATTTTCCTCTACTTTTTCTGAAATTTCTCGCGCAATTGCTTGCACTTGGCGGTCTGAATTACCGTGACAAATCACAAAATAATCCGCAAGTAAAGAAATACCTTGCATATTTAAAACAACGATATCCTCCGCGTGTTTGTCGTCTGCTGCTTTATAAGCTAATTGTAATAACGTTTCGTTCATTAATGTTTAATCCTTTCCTATATAATCGTTATAGCATTCGATTGAAGTGGGATGAATAGCAAGCTTCAGCTCTACTAAGTGTGCGATGGAATGGCGAATACATGCGCGCATGGCCTTATTTAAATCACATTCAGCTTTGTTACGCAATTGATCGACACCAGGAAACTTACGATTCGGCTCAATCATATCTGCTATAAAAATTATTTTCTCTAAATTTGTCATGCCTGCACGACCTGTTGTGTGGAAGCGTATGGCATTTAATATATCCTCATCATGAATGTGGAATTCTGTTTCAGCGATCCACGCCCCAACAGGACCATGTAAAATTTCTGATCCCCAATCAATCAGTCGTAAATCTAAATCATTTTCACGAACAATTTGGCGCATCCAATCTTCGTCCGCATATTTTGCAACATCATGTAAAATCGCTGCAACCTCAGCTTTTTTCGGGTCTTCATTATAACGGATGGCTAGCTGTATTGCGGTTTCCATTACACCAATCGTATGAATAAAGCGTTTTTCAGGCATCCGTGGTTGAATTGCCGCAAGTAATGCTTGTCGCTCCATAAAGACCTTCCTTTCTAATATATGATTCAACTGCAGGTGGTAGTAGATAATCAAGTGGCCGACCTGTTTGCAGCCTTTTACGAATATAAGTGGAAGATAAATCGATTTCAGGTGCTTCCACCATTTGCACATCATATGATGTTTCACCTTTCGTACCAGGGCGTTTAACTCCAACAAAATGGACAAGCTCTGCCAATTCATCAATTTGATGCCATGTATCGAGTGAATCAATCATATCTCCACCAATTATGAAATAAAAGCATACTTCTGGCTCTTGTTTACGTAACGCTAGCATAGTCTCAAACGTATAAGAAATGCCTCCACGTTCCATTTCGAAAAGCTCAAGTTTAAAATGTGGCACATCTTTTATAGCTAGTTCTACCATTTTTGCACGTTGTTCATTTGTCGTATCGCCGGGCATCTGTTTATGTGGCGGCTTGGCATTCGGCATAAAACGCACCTCATCTAGATCAAGTGCATGAAATACTTCATTTGCCATAATTAAATGACCAATATGAGGAGGATTAAATGTACCACCTAAGAGCCCGATTTTTTTCATCATTAGTCACCTTACTTTTTCACTACTTTTGGCAATACGATTTTTTTGTTATTGCGTGATTCTTTATATAACACAACTGTTAGACCGATTAATTGTACAAGCTCTGCACGCGTACCTTGTGCTAATGCTTCTGCTACTTCATGCTTATCATCTTCACAATTGTCTAAAATTCGTACTTTGATTAATTCGCGAGCTTCTAATACGTCGCGAAGCTGTGCAAGCATTGCATCATTTACTCCACCTTTCCCTACTTGGAAAATAGGATCTAAATGATGTGCCTCTGCACGTAAAAAGCGTTTTTGTTTACCTGTTAACATAAAAAAATTGTTCCTCCTTCATTTTAAAAAAGATCCATCACCATCGCTAGGGTTGATTTCCGTTCCGCCAGCGT
>DEQI01000026.1:0-190 GCA_002360295.1 Planococcaceae bacterium UBA3370 | reverse complement strand
CACTCCAATCAACAAACACTTTCTATATAATGTCACACAGAAATCCCGGTGATGAACCAAAAAATCCACTTATTCAGTCTTATTTTTTAATAAAACCTTATTTTCATAAAATTTTTCTTAGCGTAACTGTGCTGTTAATTCTGCCATTGTTGTTGCGGTGTTTGGATAGTGGCCAAGCCAATAGTGATAA
>DEQI01000024.1:11995-13090 GCA_002360295.1 Planococcaceae bacterium UBA3370 | reverse complement strand
AGCGTGTCAACCGTAGAGGAAATCAACGTTTTCTAAAACTCCAAAAGGAAAATCAACATATTCGCGTATTTAAATAGGAAAATGAATGCCTAATAAGAAAGGAGATAGGATATGGAAACGATAAATGAACAAATTTGCCCACTGTGTGGAGGGGACAACCATTGTAAAGCTAAAACGGCTGAACCATTCACTTGTTGGTGTATGGCAACAACTGTTCCGAATGAAATATTAGAAGCGGTCCCTGATGAAAGTAAAGGGAAACAATGTATATGCCAAAATTGTATGGGTACATATTTAAAACAATGATTCATGAAGAAATATTATATAACGCGTGTGCGAATAGGGCTGTTCAGAAAGTGTAACTTTTCTGTGCGGCCTTTTTAGTGTTAAACAATAGATTATGCTTTTTAGTTATTAATCGAGGAGCAAGTGTAATTTATCGGGAAATAGGAGAGGTAAAAGAGTCTAAATGCGGTAATTTTATAAATTTTAGCATTTAAAACGTATATTAGTGGATTGGTAATAAGGGGATCAATAAAAATAGTAATCTTTTTGATTCATTTTACGCTTTATTATATAAACAGCAGAGAAGATTGAATGTTGCACGAATCCCTGGGTACACAACTTTATCTAATAGATCATACTCTTGAGAGGTGAGATGATGATAAATGATACAAGGCCTTCGTTAAATTTTTTTGCAGCAGGTATGGTTGTATGATTGCTCTGCTTATTATTTTATTGGATCCTCGAATTATTGTGGAAACGATGTATTTCGACAAAGGCTATATTGTGTTAATGACACCTTGGTCAAATTTTATTTGGCATTTCCTTTATAGCCATTATAGTCAATTTATTTTTATTAGCTTGGAAGAGAAACAGAGGGATGTATATTGTTCCGGTGGTTGTATTATGTGCAAGTATTATTGGGTTCGTCCAATCAACGAGAAGTTTTCAGCAATTGATCATTCAGGGTTCATTTTAATGCAATATGGGTATGAAATAAATTACTATTGGAGTGATTTTGAAAGTATTATTTATTATTACGATCAATATAGTGGAACCGGCATATATAATTTTACAATGAAAACGGGAGAA
>DEQI01000024.1:6107-11837 GCA_002360295.1 Planococcaceae bacterium UBA3370 | reverse complement strand
CTTATTTTTGTGCTTTTTTTCTCTGAAAAGCTTGGTTTTTCTTGTTATTTGATGTGATGTTAGGTTTTCTTACATATGATTGACAGACGATGTTACATTAAATTATACTACGTAGTAGGGGGAGATGAAATGAATAGTGAAATTCGTCGATCAATGCCGCTTTTGCCTATCAGTATTGTTATGCAGTTAACAGATTTAACAGCGCGTCAAATTCGATATTATGAAGAACACGATTTAATTCAACCGCACCGTACAGAAGGGAATCGACGTATGTTTTCTTTAAATGACGTTGATAAACTATTAGAAATTAAAGATATGTTAGAGCAAGGGATTAATATGGCGGGCATTAAAAAAGTGTTTGAAATGAAAATTACGAAGCAAACACAAGCTAATAATGAGATTACAGACACAGAGCTACGTCAAATTGTGCGTGAAGAAATGAAACAGGCACAGCGCTTGCAAAGAACATCTATTCGTCAAGGAGATTTATCGCGTTTTTATCAATAGAAGTGGGGAGACGCCTGCTTGGGTAAAAATGTGTGAATAAATAATTAAAAATGCCAAATTAGGAGAGTGCATATTGTGGGCAAATATACAAAAGAGGATATTATCCGTTTAGTCAAAGAGCAAGAAGTGAAATTCATTCGTTTACAATTTACTGATATTTTAGGGACAATTAAAAACGTTGAGATCCCAGTTAGTCAGTTAGAGAAAGCTTTAGATAATAAAATGATGTTTGATGGCTCTTCCATTGAAGGCTTCGTTCGTATTGAGGAATCTGATATGTATCTAATCCCGGATTACGATTCGTTTATGGTGTTCCCTTGGACAGCAGAAAAGGGGAAAGTAGCACGTTTTATTTGCGATATCGCACGTCCAGATGGCACTCCTTTTGCAGGTGACCCACGTTCTAATTTAAAACGCGTACTAAAAGAAATGGAAGAGCTAGGTTTCACAAATTTCAACTTAGGGCCAGAACCAGAATTTTTCTTATTTAAGTTAGATGACAAAGGTGAACCAACATTAGAAGTGAATGATCATGGTGGTTATTTCGACTTAGCACCGACGGATCTTGGTGAAAATTGTCGTCGAGATATTGTTCTTGAGCTAGAAGAGATGGGCTTTGAAATTGAAGCGTCACATCACGAAGTAGCACCAGGACAACATGAAATAGACTTTAAATATGCAGATGCCATTACTGCATGTGACAACATCCAAACGTTTAAACTAGTAGTCAAAACGATTGCACGCAAACACGGTTTACATGCAACATTTATGCCGAAACCATTATTTGGTGAAGCGGGTTCAGGGATGCATTTTAACGTATCTTTATTTAAAGGGAAAGAAAATGCATTTTATGATGAGAGTACAGAACTCGGTTTATCTGAAACGGCTATGCAATTTATGGCAGGGGTTTTAGCACATGTTCAAGGGTTCACTGCCATTACAAACCCTACAGTAAACTCATATAAACGTTTAGTACCTGGTTACGAAGCACCTTGCTATGTGGCGTGGTCAGCGCAAAACCGTTCACCTTTAATTCGTATTCCATCTTCTCGTGGCGTATCTACTCGTATTGAAGTGCGCTCTGTTGACCCAGCTGCAAACCCATACTTAGCGATGGCGGTTATTTTAGAAGCTGGACTAGAAGGTATTCGTCAAAAAATGACGCCACCACCAGCGATTAACCGCAACATTTATGTGATGAGCGAAGCAGAGCGTAAAGCAAATGGGATCGATAATTTACCGGCGGCGTTAGATGATGCTCTTGGATTACTAGCGAAAGATGAAGTAGTTCAAAGTGCACTAGGCGAGCACATTTACGCAAACTTTAAAGAAGCAAAAGAAATTGAATTCGAAATGTATCGTTCCACAGTACACCAATGGGAACGCGACCAATATATGAAAATGTATTAATACAGTAAGCGTTGGAGTGTTATGGCTCCAACGCTTTTTATATTTCGAAAAGATTAGCATTCATGTTGCAGGACAACCAGCAATGAAGGGGAGGATCATCGGGCGCTCTTAGGAAAGTATGTTGTCGCCACGAAATCACCCCGATTTAGGAAATATACGTTCAATGTTTCATATGTTAAAATGTAGGGAAAATCCAAAGAAAGTAGGTTAGCTGAGTGAAGAGCGAGTTAGAAAATCGGGTCGAGCTTCTTGAGGAAGAAGTGCGTGTATTACGTGCAGAGTTGATGGCGCTAAAGCAACCACCACCAGTTGTTCCGAAAAAACAAATGCTTCCACGAATCTTTACTATTGAAAATATTGACAGTGCATCAGCCAAAGTTCCTTCCACAACTAAAGAATCTTCTCAAACGAATAATGAAAAACTGAATACGATACAAAAAGGTAAGCCGAAACGAAGTATGGAAGAAACCATTACGAAGGCACTGCCGAAAGTTTTTATGGTTATTTTAGTGCTTGGTGTGTTATGGGGGCTTAAATTAGTTAGTGACTATGGGTACTTATCAGACGCTATAAAAATTGTACTTGCTTTTGGATTATCAATTGGACTTATACTAGCTGCATTTATATTGGAAAAGAAAAATAGAAGTACAAGTGCCGTTACCATATCTCTTTATGGTGGTGCGTTTATCGTTGGGATACTGGCAACCGCAGCAGGTGCCATTTTGTACGATGTACTAAACTTAATAATAGCTCTAATGATTGCGCTATGTTATATAGCATACGGAATAGCCATTAGCTATCTTAAAGAAAATGAAATACTAACAAGTTTTGTTGTCTTTACTTCACTTTTATTACCTTACTTACTAGAATATATGGATTTTAATTCGGTTGTGATCGTTGCTTTCATTATCGTTTTATTCGCTTCAATGCAATTCGTTATATTAAAACATATTCAAAAAATAGCGTTTTATAGTGCTGCTTTTTTCTCGGTACTTTCAACATTTATCGTGTGGGTGTTGCAATATGATCAACATACACTCTTTGTCATAGGCCAAATAGTCATGACAATCATTTTTTTATTTAGTTGGAGCCGACTCTATCGACATAGTGATAAATTCAAAGTGATACATGAGGGTTTGTTATTTGGGGCGAGTGGATGTATCCTATTTAATCTAAATATCATGTTGTTTAGGGAATCATTTGCGGAATTATATTTATTACTATTGCTTGGGGTTTTTGTTTTGTCGTCCATCTATATGTATAAAGCAAAACTTTCGCGTGCTTTTGATATCGTAACAAGTTTTGCGCTACTTATTCTTCTAAATATTTTCCTTGTTTTAAATATTGATTCTAGCTATCAAATGCTCATTATGGCGACAAGTGCATTTGTAGGGATAATGCTCGGGATCCGATTGCAAGCGCCTTTAATGAAAGTAATTTATTCTACATTATTTGGATTAATTGCACTTATAAATTATACAATAGAAGACGTCACACCATTTTGGCAAATGGGGCATTTTACACTTGTGATTTTATTAATTTACATGGTAACGGCGTATTTATATGCGAAACATCCGAAAAAACAGCAAACTCGTTTTGAAAAATGGATGGAACAATTCTATTTAATAGATAGCGTTGCAGTAGTCATTGTATTATTTTTTGTTTTATATATTATTAAAATGGACTTTGCCTATATCTCCACGGGGGGAGATATACCTTATATGTTATTTATGATAATTCCGATTGCGACAATTGGCTCGTTTTTAGTAGAGAAGAAGTGGTTTAGCATCGCGATACCGGCAATGCTCACATTATTTTATAGTATGTCGGTGTTTGTTTTGCTCCTCTCTAGTATAGTAACAAGTGATTATAGTAGCTTAGATATTTTAGCTCGTATCATCTCATTAACGGTGCTAGTTGCGTTACTCATAGATTTGTACATGGAAGGTCGTATTTGCAAAAAGTGGGCTTCTGTTATGAAAGGAAGGATCGAAACGATTTTATGCGCTGGTTTCGTCATTGTATTGCTTCAAATAATGGGTATGAATGCAACCTTAAATAATAGTAATATAATTTCTACAGGGGTGGCTGTAACCGCTAATACGTTAATGATTTTTATTATTTCGAGTTTAGCTTTATTAGTAGGTAGAGAAAAACAATGGCGAAAAATGAAATACACGGGTTTCGGTTTGTTAATGTTCGCCATTTTAAAATTATTCTTCTTTGATTTAGCTGCACTGGACTTACTCGTTCGTGCCATTTTGTTTATAGTTGTTGGTGGAGCTGGACTATTATTATCAAGTCGATTATTAAAGAAATGAAAATGACCGTGGTGAATACATCACCAACGGTTAATTTTCTGTTAATAATGAGCGCGGATGCTTGTAGTTAACGCTATATTAAAATAGACTAGTAGTATGGAATGAAGGGGGAATAACAGTGAGAAAAAGTATTGCGATTGATATGGACCAAGTATTAGCGAATATGTATAAAAAAATGGTCTCCACATATAATGACATGTTTGGTGACAACATGACCGAAGAACAATTTTTGAATGGTTCGCGTAAAGACTTAGATCCAGAAAAGGAAAGACAACTATTTAAACAACTAAATGAGCCGCATTTTTTCCGAGATTTAGAAGTATTGGACCCAGATTCAATCGATGTTATTCGTCAATTGAATGAACAATATGATGTTTATATTGCCACTGCAGCAATGGAAGTACCTGGGTCGTTCAATGCAAAATACGACTGGCTACGAGAAAACTTCCCATTCCTTAATCCACAAAACTTTGTGTTTTGCGGAAATAAGGCAGTGATCCATACTGACTATTTAATAGATGATAGCCCAAATCAGCTACGTGCTTTTAAAGGAGAGGGTATCCTTTACTCTATGCCTTATAATGAGCATGTTGAAGGCTTTGTCCGTAAGGGAAGTTGGAAGGAAATTGGAGAGTATTTTTTAGGGGTAGGGGTTAAATAGTTAAAAAACACGCACTGAGGAATCCAATGGATACTTCAGTGCGTGTTTTAATTGTTTAAAACAGACTAGTGCATTTCAATTCTAAATTTCGATTAATCCACCTTCAGATGTTAAATCATCAGGATCGCTATAATCAGGTGTTGTATTTGGTTTAAATGGAGGTGGGACAACACTTGGTGCATAAGTAACACTAGCGCCACCACTGCTTGTAAAAGACTGTCCAATAATGACTCCTTTTATTTGTGCTCCTCCTTCAAGAGTAACATGGGCGTTGGGGGCAATAATATATTGTCCTCCAGTATTAGTACCACCAGTTATATTGACACTAGTACCGCCCGTAATCACATTGCCACTTAAATTTAGTCCCCCTTCAAAGGTTAAATTTGCATTTTGTGCATGTAAAGAACCTGATACACTTGTTCCGTTTGAAATCGATAAATTGTTATTTCCTGCATAATAAATATTCAGTTGATTTGGATTCCCATCTTTATTTATACTACCAGTCAATTGAAGGGAATCTTTCACGTAAATATTCAGTTGCCCGCTGCCTATAATATTTATATGACCTTGCATCATATTAAAATGATCGACTAGTAAATTTATAGTATTATTCCCTATATTTAGATTGATCGTGTTATTTGAGCCTATAATAAAGTCTGAAAATTTTAAATCCTGATTTACATTTAAAGTGAAACCATTAACCATCCAACTATCCGCAAGGAATTTACCTCCAGAAATAATATTTGTTTTGTTATAGTCGTCTTTTTTTACTTCTAGGTCAGCTGGATAGGACAATGTAGATAATGCTGTAAAAGTATCAGTTGGAAATGC
>DEQI01000024.1:0-6088 GCA_002360295.1 Planococcaceae bacterium UBA3370 | reverse complement strand
GGTAAAGGAATATCCGATACATTTGGGACAACAACTTTATCTTTAAATTGACTGAGCAACCAATCTTCCGCAATTAATTGATTATTATTTACACCGATTGAGCCATTTATAGTATTGCCACCATTTAATCTGACTGAACCAGAGCTTGTGGCAATACTACCATTAATAGTTGTGCCTCCGCTTATAGAAATATCTCCAGTAGTTTGAACAGCTATTTGTGATAAATTAGGAACACTTCCAGTTCCTCCACTGCTACCATCACCTTCAATAGTAGTTAAAAATTTTAAATTTAAATCGACATTCATCGTTTGGGTAACAACTCGATTATTTCTGATGGCATTATCAAAATACCCTGTAGATGTGATGTTGATTTTAAGTGGGTTGTTGTCTTCGATATCTATCTCAATCTTAGCTTCGGGTTGTTTACCGAACTGTGTTTCGAACGAATTTATAGTGACTGGATAAATGTTTGCGAGATCGGATTTTATTTTATTGACATATATGTTTTTAAAGTCAATAGAATCTCTATCCTCTTCAGCAGTATTTTTATGTAATTCTCTCGTATAGTTATAGGCTTCATTCACAATGCTAGTAATGTTTTGTTTTTCGACGTTTATCCCTGCTTCAGCTATATAGAAAATAGACTGATCTTCTTGCTCGTGTTTTGATAAAGTGAGTGAGTTTGTAGTTATACTTATTAGGCTAAGACTAATTACACTTACTAATGTTAAAGTAGCAAAAACAAGGAGAAGAGAATAACCAGTTTCATTTCTAGTGATTGAATGAAATTTATTCATTATAGACCACTCCTTAAAAGTAATTCGGTATGTACTTCTTTTTCGTTTAAAGCTTTTATGGTGATTAAAACCTTAGGAGACAATATTTCTACATCGAATGCTTGAATATTACTACCTAACTCAATGTTGTTGCGTGTAACCGTATGTGTTGTTTCGTTAAAAGAATAGGTAGCGATAATCGTTGTGTCTTTTGATAAGATAACAGTATTTGATCCACTTTTTTCGATTTTAGTAGACATTCTCATATCTTTCGTAATTTGTTTTAACACATAACTTATTTCCGATAATTGTACAGTATTGGTTGCTTGTTTATTGTGTTTAGAAGAGCTAGTGGTTAAAATAGTTGTTCCACTGATTAGTATAATGGCACCAATGACGACTATCGCTAGCGTTTCAAGTAGTGTTATGCCTTGTTGTTGTTTTAACAAAGGAAGCTTCATTTACTTCACCTTCCAACTATAAATATTCTCCATTTTACTTTTTAAAACATTATCTTCGTAAACTTCGACTATAGTATTTTTTAATGTGTTAGAAGAATTATAATCACGAATTCTTAACTTGATATAAATATTACCTTGAACTTTCGTATATGTATTATTTTGCTCTTGTGAAATGGCATATCCAATAGTAGAAAGCCCATTTGTTAAGTTATCTAAAGTATAAATTTTACTTAACTCATAAATTTTCTCCATCTCTAGTTGTGCTGTATAAGTGGCATCCACTATTTGTTCGGAAGTATGATCAGTTTTATTAGATTGAACATAGAGACCGAAAAATGAAAGTAAAATAATAGTAATAATAACGATTGAAACCAAGACTTCTATTAAACTAATTCCTTGTTGATTACCTAGTAACTTGTTAACTTGGTTTTTCATACTATTTATCCCTCCTCCTGTAAAGACTTTGTTGTCTACTAAGTTCTATTAATAACGAAGAAAAGAGTTTCTTCTTCGATAAATTTGTATAAATTTGATTTTCATTATACAATAATACACATATTAATGCTATTAAAGTAATGTTTTTATTTGTTGTTTTTGAAAAAAATAAAAATAACAGGACTAAAGTTCTATACAAAAAAATGAAGTATATTGTATTCTATTATTTATGAATAGGGAAGTCTATTAGTTGAAATAGAGGTGGTATATATGAACACAAGAAAAAAGGGTACTTTATTAGTAGTATTAGTAATAGCACTATTTTCTATTATATACTCTAACAATTTAATCATAGATAAGGCGTATGCGGATGAAGAGGGAAAAGGTTCAACCATTGGCGGTATTGCCGTAGATGGACTTTCTAATGAAGAAATCCGTAATGCTTTAAACGATGCCATTGTTCAATGGACAAGTGAGCCATTGATTGTAACAGGTGGTGGTTCAACTATCGAAATTAACGCTTCAACGTTTCAATATGATGTTGATACAACGATTGCAACATATAAATCACTGGTAAAAAAAGAGTGGTACAAATTTTGGAAAACCAAGGATGCTGTACATATACCAATTGAAATTGTATTAAATGATTCAATAAAAGAAGAAATTTCTAATATCGTGATTTGGGATACAGATTCTACATACGACAAAGTAAAGATGCATGCATCCTACCTTGGTTCTCATGAAATAGAAGCGGACATCACAAATTTGACATTGCTTGAAAATGAACGTATCGCTTTAGTCATTGAAGAAATTCCCTCAAAAGCAATGGGGGTTGAGGAGATCGTCGATGTTTTAAATAATCAGATTTTAAATCCTCAACAAAGATTTTCATTTTTAGAGACTATTGGCGAACAGGCTGATTTGGCTAATCGTGAGGCTTTGAATTTTGTCGCATCGATTTTATATAGCATCGCTTTACATACGAATAGCGATATTTTAGAACGAACTTCTCAAAATGTGGTTCCTACCTATTTAGAAGCTGGAATAGAAGCGGCAGTTGAGCGAGATGGTTCTAAAGATTTACAATTTATCAATCAAACGTCCAATGCGATTAAATTAAAGTTTTCTATTGAAGGGGACAATTTAAAAGCGGAGGCATACTCAACGAATAAAGAGCAAGATATTGAGGTGCGAGTCATTCGTGAGCAAGAAGTTGAACCACGTTCTATTATTAGATATTCCAATGAATTGAATATTGGAGAAGAGCAAGTAGTGGCAGTTGGGACTCCGGGGTTACGTGTATCAGTAGTTCGCTATTTCTCTTCAACGGGTGAAGAAGAGCTCATTAGTAAAGATTACTATGCTCCTCAAAATCGCATTATATTAAAATCCTCACGCCAATCTATAAGTGGTAGCTTACCGAATGTAGATGAAAATGAAAATGGCGAAACCATAGACATGGAAACGCAAGAGGAATTTGTAACGGAGTCTGGGGAAGTAGTGGAACTTCCTGAGGATGAAGAACAATTACCAGAAGGAAGCTACTATGATAAAGGTGGCAATCTAATTACGCCGTAAGAAAGGGGCTGAATTGTGATGAAAGTAGTGGCGCGTAAACGACTAGGGGACTTATTAGTTGAAGCGGGCGTTATTACAGAACAACAATTAGAGTTTGCTCTAGCTAAAAAAACTCGTGATGAAAAATTAGGGGATTTTCTTATAAAAGAGAACTTTCTAACTGAGCAGCAGTTAATCGAAGTACTTGAATTTCAATTAGGGGTACCACACATTCATTTAAATCAATATGCGATTGATCCTGAGTTAACTCAAATTATTCCAGCCGAGCTTGCTAAACGAGCCAATATTATGCCGATACGACGTGATAAAAATAAACTGTTTATTGCGATGGCAGACCCGATGGATTATTTTGCCATCGAAGAAGTGCGAATGGCAACTGGCTGTCAAATTGAAACGAGTATTGCTGCAAAAGATGATTTATATCGAACAATTACAAAGTACTACGATTTACAGGAATCGATGGAAGCGGCGCTTTCTGATTTAGGTACGAATATAGATATTACTGAGACTCAACAGGAAATTACAGATGAAGATTCCCCTATTGTACGTTTAGTTAACCAAATCATTGCTAACGGCGTGGCACAACGCGCTTCAGATATTCACTTTGATCCACAGGAGACAGAATTTAAAGTTCGTTATCGTGTAGATGGTGTGTTACGTACAGAGCGTTCTTTACCAAAACATATGCAAAGCATCATGACTGCTCGTGTCAAAATCATGGGGAATTTGAATATTACGGAAAATCGCATACCGCAAGATGGGCGAATAAAAACAACCGTCAACTATAAACCGATAGATATTCGTTTATCCACTTTACCTACTGTTTACGGGGAAAAAATTGTAATGCGTATTCTAGATTTGAGTAATGCAGCAAATGACATTACGAAAATAGGCTTTACAGAAAAAAATGAAGCCCTATTTCGTAAAATGATTGCTCGTCCAAATGGGATTGTTTTGATTACGGGTCCTACTGGTTCTGGTAAATCGAGCACACTATATGCAGCATTATCGAATTTAAATAATGAAGAAGTGAATATTATTACGGTGGAAGATCCGGTGGAGTATCAGTTAACTGGTATTAACCAAATTCAAGTGAGGGAAGAAGTTGGTTTAACATTTGCAAATGGTTTACGCTCCATTTTACGTCAAGACCCGGACGTTGTTATGATTGGTGAGATAAGGGATTTTGAAACAGCACAAATTGCCGTTCGAGCGTCCTTAACTGGGCACTTAGTATTAAGCACACTACATACGAATAGTGCAGTCGAGTCTATATCGCGTTTGCAAGATATGGGGATAGAACCTTTCCTATTATCCTCCTCTTTAGTCGGAGTGATGGCACAACGATTAGTCAGAAAGGTTTGCCGAGACTGCGCTCAAACAATGCCGGCTACAGACCGTGAAAAAGAAATTTTTGCAGCGAATGGAATAGCGATTGAAACAGTTCGAAAAGGAAAAGGCTGTCCTGCTTGTAATAAAACGGGATATCGAGGTCGAGTAGCGATACACGAAATATTACCGAT
Source organism: Planococcaceae bacterium UBA3370 (assembly GCA_002360295.1). Classification (GTDB taxonomy): domain Bacteria; phylum Bacillota; class Bacilli; order Bacillales_A; family Planococcaceae; genus Metasolibacillus. The sequence continues at coordinate 1,315 of DEQI01000024.1, read as the reverse complement.
AGATCGTCAATTAAAGGAATTTATTTTAAATAGAACGAGTGTCACAACGATTCTTGATTATATGAGTCAACAAGGCTACAACACATTATTAGAAGACGGTTTACTGAAAGTATTAGACGGTGTTACGACTACTGAAGAAGTGTTGCGTGTAGCAACGACAGAATAGGAAGTGACAAAGTGACAAATACAACAACATTATCTATTCATGATTTATTGACGTATGCATATGAGCAGGAAGCGTCAGATTTACATGTAACAGTAGGTATTCCACCTGTTTATCGTATCGATGGTCGATTAACTCACTATGGAGAAACAGTTGTTACACCGGCATTACTGAATAAATTGATACATGATATTTTACCAGGCAACAAAGCTACTGAATTTGATAAAAAAGGTGAAACGGATTTCAATTATTCTCTAGAAGGTTTATGTCGATTCCGTATCAATATCTATCATCAGCGGAATGAAGGGGCTATCGCAGCTCGATTAATACCAAGTCAAATTCCGACCATTGAATCACTTGATTTGCCAAAGGTATTATTTGATTTAGCGGACAAACCTCAAGGATTAATTTTAGTCACAGGTCCAACAGGTTCTGGTAAGTCTACAACCCTTGCTGCCATGATTAACTATATAAATGAAACAAAAGCAAAGCATATTATTACACTAGAAGATCCGATTGAGTACTTACATACGCATAAAAAGTCGGTAGTCAATCAGCGTGAAATCGGTATAGATACGGAGAGCTTTGCTAATGGCTTACGTGCATCTTTACGTCAAGACCCAGACATTATTTTAGTTGGTGAGATGCGTGATTTAGAAACCATTTCAACAGCCATCACTGCAGCTGAAACAGGTCACTTAGTGTTTGCCACACTGCATACATCAAGTGCGCCAACAACAATTGATCGCATTATTGACGTGTTCCCGCCGCATCAACAAGGGCAAATTCGGATACAGCTAGCGAATGTACTGCAAGGTATCATTTCACAACGTTTATTTGTGAGGAAGCAAGGGAAAGGCCGTATTGCTGCGACAGAAATATTAGTTGCGACTCCCGCTGTTACGAATTTAATTCGTAATGAAAAGGTTCATCAAATCCCAAGTGTCATGCAAACGAGTAGAGCACTTGGGATGCATACGTTGGATAATTCAATTCAAACACTTGTTTCGTCAGGGAAAATATCTCTTGAGGAAGCAAGTCCCTATATGAATGTAGGTGAGTACATTTGACCATTTATAAATATACGGGCCGTACGAAAACAGGTGCTATAAAAAAAGGGACAATCGATGCAAAGAATAAAAATGCAGCAAT
>DEQI01000044.1:7952-15789 GCA_002360295.1 Planococcaceae bacterium UBA3370 | reverse complement strand
ACCTCATTCTCCGCAATGGCAAATATATTTGCTTCGATATTTTGCTCTTGTGCAGCTCTTTTCATTTTTGTCACTAGTAAACTCGTACTCATGCCTGCAACACAAACTAACATAATGTTTTTCATTTCCAACGCCCCTTTGTAAGAATTTTCTGAATATAAAATTTAGTAGACCACTACGATCTATACGAAAGAAATCATTGTATTTACCTGATTTCTTATAAAGAGAATAACAGTGATTGGTATATACCACAATATGTTTTTTACCACTTTTAATACCATGTTCAACCATTGAAATAACTGGGCTAAAGCAGAAATACATATAAATGAATCGTTCTCATTAACTGGTATAGTCCGGTAAAAAGTTTAAAATTTTTTTAAGGATTAAGTTCTTTATTAAAAATACTCAAAAAACTGAGGCAGTTCATTTGGAATTGCTTTTTGCCAAGAAATAACGCATTCATTTGATAAATGCCACCTTGAAAATTTCAAAACATCTTTAACAGAAAGATAACCAACCATCATGGCAGAAAAAAGATTAATTGATAATTTTAGCATATGCTCATCTGCAACTAATTTTTCCTTTAATATAGAGACATGACCATCTATATTTATTTTATAAAGATGTTCATTCCATGGACAAAAAGGATCTTCAATCTCGATATATATCGGTTGTTCCATTTTCCTCCAAGGATAATGCTGCATAAAAGTATAGGCATCTACAACTCTTACCATAACATCCTGTACAACTTCTCGTTTAAATTGTGGTTGCTGAAAATGAAAGCCAATCCGACTTTTACTTGAGGTAGCCCCTTCAATTTTCTCCACACTTGCCTGATGTGAAGTGATAAATTGCCAAATGGCTTGTTCGGCATCTACATCATCCGCTACAAAGTCCTTTATGCGAAATGTTAGATTTTCGATATGATAGCGAATATAGCCTACAAGCTGATTTTCTTTATAGCTTGCCGCCAAATGATTATCAGGCTCTCTTCTTGCTAATCTCTTCCACCAAGCTTGATCTCGTATCATACCTCCATTAACTTTTAGCGCATGCTCATTATGGAACTGTTGAATGTCTCGAAAAACATCCTCGTTTAACCGTTCAAAACTTGTTCGTTTCATTTGATCTCGCTGGAGACTAAAGTTCGGGAAAGCATTCGTTGGTATAGTATAATTTATTTTGTCAAAAAATAATTCCCATCCGAAATGGCGATAAAATGAAACAGAAAAGGGAGCCAATACCGAAATTACTTGACCATTTCTCTGCATTTCTTGTAATGCCTTCATCATTAGCTTTTTCATAATGCCTTGGTTTCGATATTCTGGATAAGTTGCTACAAAGCCAATCCCACCCATTTTAAAATTGACTCCATGTACTGTCATATTGAGTGGTAATATTAATAACTGTCCAACTACTTTATTTAAATCGTATGCTCCAAGTGTCGTACTATGCCGAACCCAATAATGAAAATCTTCACGGCGTTTTCCTTCATATTTATTCGGAAAACAATAATCTCTTAATTCATGTATTTGCTCAAAATCGGCAGTCGGTACTATTTTTATTTCCATAGTATTGATCAACCCCTTTCATGTATTACTCGATTTATTAGTTTTAGACAAATAAATGCTTTCGTACATAATCTTCCACATCATCAGCAGTCGGTAGCTTTAATAGTCGATCAATATGGGGTATTGCCTCTTCTCTCGATAATTTCGCCAATTGAGCTCTCGTTTTGACTATCGAGGATCCATTCATTGAAAACTCATCAAGCCCAAGTGCTAGTAAAATCGGGAGAGCTAGTTCATCACTAGCCATTTCACCGCACATGCCTACCCATTTTCCATGTTGATGACCCGCATCAATAATCATCTTAATAAGTCTTAATATCGCAGGGTGATAAGGTTGATATAAATTCGCTACATTTTCATTCATTCGATCTGCAGCTAACGTATATTGAATTAAATCATTCGTACCAATCGACAAGAAATCGGCCTCTTGTGCAAATAAATCGGCAATGACAGCAGCTGAAGGAATTTCAATCATCAGTCCAATTTCGATTGTGTCTGAAACAGCGATTCCACCGCTCGTTAATCGCTCTTTTTCTGCTAGTAAAATATCCTTTGCTTCTCTAAATTCTTGAAGTGTCGCAATCATTGGGAACATAATTTTCAAATTACCAAAAATGCTTGCGCGCAATAATGCTCTTAGTTGAGTTCGGAACATATGTTGCTCATGTAAACAGAGGCGTATGGCACGATATCCTAAAAATGGGTTCGCCTCAGACGGTAATTTTAGATAGGGTAAGTTTTTATCCCCCCCTATATCTAACGTCCGTATTACTACCGGCTTCCCTTTCATTTTTTCCAGTACTTGTTTGTAAGAATTGAATTGTTCTTCCTCAGTAGGGAAGTCTTGTCGGTCCATATATAAAAATTCAGTTCGAAACAGCCCGATCCCATCTCCCCCATTCATCAAAACGTGCTCTACATCTTCTGGCTTCCCGATATTTCCTGCGATTTCGACATCATGACCATCTGCACTGATACTTTTAGCCGTACGGTATTGTGCCATTTGTTGCTCTAACTCTTTGTAAGAAACGTGTCTTTCGTTAAAATAAGCGACCATTTCTTCTGTTGGATCGACTATGACATGACCATTTGTTCCATCTATAATGATCCTATCTCCATTTTGAATTTGCTTTGTTGCCATCTTTGTACCAACAACAGCTGGAATACCCATTGTTCTTGCTAGAATGGCAGAATGTGAAGTTTTCCCACCAGTATCTGTAATCAACCCTTTTACATACTTTGTGTTTAGCTGAGCTGTCATTGATGGTGTTAAATCCTCTGCTACAATAATGACATTGGACGAAATCTTACTATAATCAGGTATTTTCACATTTAATAAATGAGCTAATAAGCGTTTTGAAATATCACGAATATCCGCTGCTCTTTCCTGCATATAGGCATTGTCCATCCCTTCAAGCATTTCAATGTACATAAGGGAAACTTTGTGTAATGCATATTCAGCATTATTACCGTTTGCAATTTTCACTTCGATGGCTGTTAGTATTTCTGGATCTTCAAGCAACATCGCATGTGCTGCAAAAATAGCTGCTTGTTCTTCTCCAAACTTCGATTCAGCTATAGTTTGGATTTCTTGTAGCTCTTCTTTTGCTTTATAAATAGCTCTGTGCAAACGTTTTAGTTCTGCATGAGTATCCTTAACCTTCTTCTGTACAAAAGATAAATCAGGCTCAACAAAGCAGAAGGCATGTGCAATGGCAATTCCGCTAGAAGCAGCGATTCCTTGTAACTCTAGCATTCTACACCTAGTCCTTTGCCAATAATAACTTCCGTGACCGCCTTCATTAAATCATCAGCATCTTCCCCATTTGCAGAAATAATGACTTCGCCCCCTGGCGTAATGCCTTGTGCCATTACGCCCATTATCGACTTCATATTGACCGTTTTCTCATTATACGTTAACTGTACCTCAGAATTAAAAGGCATGACCGCAGATACTAATAATGCTGCTGGTCTAGCATGTAACCCTTCTGCTACCGTGATTTTAAATGTCTTTTCCATTTCATTTTCCCCCTTGGAATACTCAAAAATCATTTGTTTTAACAATTTTCAAATTAAGCAGGCATATAATCACCTTTTGATTTCACAAATAAATTTGTAACGATCCGCACGATACGTACTTGTTACGAGTTCAAATGGATAACCATCGCTTAAGTAACTAATTCGCTTAATGATTAATACAGGAGCTGTCGCATTTAATTGTAAATACTTACTATCTTCTTTCGCTACAGTCGCTGCTTCCATTTGCTGAATGGCATTCCCGATTTTCTGATGATATTTCGCTTCAATTAATGCATAAAGCGACCCCATACTTTTCTTTTCATCTAATTCAGGATAGATTTTTACAGGTATATAAGACCTTTCAATTGCCATTGGCTTATGATCTGCACTTCGTATTCGTACAACAAAGAAAACCTCTTCGTCCCGTTCAAGCATTAAATCACTTGCTATATCAGCAGGGGGGATAATTTTTTCAAACCTTAGTACTTTGTTACTTGGCTCCAGACCTCTAGCCCGCATATCTTCAGTAAAGCCTGTTAGCCCAATTAAAACCTGCTCTAATTTTGGATTAGCTACAAAAGTACCTCTCCCTTTTTCACGATATAGTAAACCACTATTCACTAAGCTCGTAATGGCTTGCCTTACCGTCATACGGCTCACATCAAATTGCATGGATAGTTCACGTTCAGATGGAATGTTCTCACCTATTTTGTACTCTTCTAAATAAATTCGTTGCTTAATAATATCTTCAATTTGGATATAGATTGGCGTACGAGAATTTTTGTCTAACACGCGGTGCACCTTCCTTATCGCGTCATTGTAACAACCATTTTATTAAATTAGTAAACTATCGATTTGTCGGTATAGTTGTCTATACCAATTATAATACAATATTCAGAAAATACAAATTAATTCATGGTATTTTATAACTTTTCGCATGAGCATAAATCCCGATAAAAACAAAATGATACAACTCCGTTACAGCAGGCACGCTAATCACCTAGGAGTCCCTACAATTAAAGAATGACAATTACCATTCATGATCTCCCCACAAAAAAAAGCCATTTTTCAATGACTTTTAAGCAATCTTTATGAAACGAATCCCGAATATGCCGTTATAGCATAACTATTGTTTTGAACCCACGCTCTAGCAAGGGGGTGCCCGCATCATTACTTTAAACGTCCCGCTACAAATGGGGCATGTTTGCTGTTAATGAGATTAAGACTCCCAATGTAATAGTGTTCGGTCAAAACTATACAGGTACAATTAGGAAACGTACAGTTCAGGATTCGCGTTAAACATATTCTAACACTAGTATTCAGAATTTTCAATTAAATATTTGCGAAATATTAAATTTTTTTATTTTCTCAACCGTTTTTTCGACAAAATTCTTATTCATATGGACATGTATTATTTATGTCCAAAAGGAAAGAGGCACCCTGAAAGCTTGATGCTTTCAAGACACCTCTAACGACTATTACTGTTCTTTTTTTGCAGTGACAGCTAAGCTTAACTCTGTTAATTGTGCATCTGATACCGAAGATGGAGCAGATGTTAATAAACAGCTTGCTGATGCAGTTTTCGGGAATGCAATTGTATCACGTAAGTTTGTGCGTCCTGCAAGTAACATCACAAAGCGGTCAAGACCAAATGCTAATCCACCATGTGGAGGAACACCGTATTCAAACGCTTCTAGTAAGAAACCGAACTGTGCTTTTGCTTCTTCTTGAGTGAAACCTAAAAGTTCAAACATTTTTTCTTGTAAATCGCGTTCATAAATACGTAATGAACCACCACCAAGCTCATAACCATTTAATACGATGTCGTATGCTTGTGCACGTACTTCTTGTGGATTCGTGTTCATTAACTCGATATCTTCATCGAATGGACGTGTAAATGGATGGTGTGCCGCATAGTAGCGACCTTCTGCTTCATCATATTCAAATAATGGCCAATCAACAATCCATAAAAATGCAAAACGTGATTCGTCAATTAAGTCTAATTCTTTACCAAGTTTTAAACGTAATGCACCAAGTGCGTCTGCGACTACTGATTTTTTGTCTGCTACGAACAATAGTAAGTCGCCAGCCTCCGCTTCAGTAGCTTCGATAATAGCTGCAGCTGCTTCACCTTCAAAGAATTTTGCAATTGGACCATTTAAGCCTTCTGCTGTTACTTTTAACCAAGCAAGACCTTTTGCCCCGTAGCGTCCTGCATATTCGCCTAAAGCATCAATATCTTTACGAGAATATTGATCAGCTGCGCCTTTAACGTTAATCGCTTTTACTTCGCCGCCTGCTTTTACTGCGTTTGCAAATACGCCGAATGTCGAGTCTTTCACAATGTCAGATAGCTGTTTTAGTTCTAAGCCGAAGCGCACGTCCGGTTTATCAGAACCGAAGCGATCCATTGCTTCTTTATAGCTCATGCGTTGGAATGGTGCTTCTACTTCTACCCCTTTAACGTCACGCATTACTTGTTGGATTAAACGTTCATTCATCGCAATGATTTCATCCATTGTCATAAATGACGTTTCAATATCCACTTGTGTAAATTCAGGTTGACGGTCAGCACGTAAATCTTCATCACGGAAGCAGCGTGCAATTTGGAAATACTTTTCGAAACCTGAAACCATTAATAATTGCTTAAACAGCTGTGGTGATTGTGGTAATGCATAAAATTCACCTTCGTGTACACGAGAAGGTACTAAATAGTCACGTGCCCCTTCTGGTGTTGATTTCGTTAAAATAGGTGTTTCTACTTCTAAGAAGCCTTCATTTTGTAAAAAGTTACGAATTGTACGCGTAACGTCTGAACGCATTTTAAATGTGTCAAACATGACCGGACGACGTAAATCTAAATAACGATATTTTAAACGTAAATCCTCTGCAATATCTGTATTATTTTCAATTGCAAATGGAGGGTTTTTCGCTTCATTAATAATAGTTAATGACGAAGCAATGACTTCAATTTTACCTGTTTTAAGGTTTGGATTGATTTGCCCTTCTTGGCGTAGTACTACTTTCCCTGCTACTTCAATCACATATTCATTACGAATTTTTTCAGCTGTAGCAAGTGCTTCAGGAGCCTCATCGCCGAAAACAATTTGTACAATCCCTGTACGGTCACGCATATCTACGAAAATAAGTCCGCCTAAATCACGGCGCTTTTGTACCCAACCTTTTAATACGACTTCTTCACCTTGGTGTTGTTCGTTTACTTCACCACAAGCATGTGTTCTTTGTGCCATAGTTTGTTCCTCCAATGTTGTTTCTTATTTATGTTCAAGCAAGTAGTTCACTAAATCGTGGAACGGTACTTTTTCTTGATTGCCTGTTTCCATTTCTTTCACATTTACAGCTGCTTCTTCAAGCTCTGTTTCACCTAAAACGATGACAAATTTAGCTCCTTGGCGATCTGCTGCTTTCATTTGAGCTTTCATTTTGCGATCAATATAATCCATATCAGCAGAAATGCCTTTCGCACGGAATGAGCTTAGTAATTCAACTGCTTTACCTTTTGCTTCATCTCCCATTGCTACGACAAAAATATCTAGACCATCTTGGATATCTAATGATACTTTTTCTGCTTCCAGTGCTAGAAGTAAACGCTCAATAGATAAAGCAAAGCCAATACCCGGCATATCTGGTCCACCAATATCCTCTACTAAACCGTTGTAGCGACCTCCGCCACATAATGTAGTAATGGCACCGAAGCCAGAAGCTGTCGACATAATTTCAAACGCTGTATGATTGTAATAATCTAATCCGCGTACTAAATTTGGATCCACTTCATATGGGATGCCTAATGTATCTAAGTACATTTTTACTTTTGTAAAATAGTCTGCTGAAACATCTGTTAAATAATCTGTTAACGCTGGAGCAGACGCCATTAATGGATGCTCACGGTCCACTTTGCAATCTAATATACGTAATGGATTTTTTTCTAAACGTTTTTTACAATCCGAGCAAAACTCATCGATACTTGGCTCAAAATGTTTAATCAGTGCCTCGCGGTGTGCTTGTCGAGTTTCTTTATCTCCAAGTGAATTAATCACGAGTTTTAAATCTTTTAATCCCATCGTACCGTAAATATCCATTGCTAGTGCAATCACTTCTGCGTCGATTGCTGGATCAGCTGAACCAATTGCTTCTACACCAAACTGCACGAATTGACGATAGCGGCCAGCTTGCTGACGTTCATAGCGGAACATTGGCCCCATATAGGAAAGCTTTACAGGCTGATC
>DEQI01000044.1:5290-7854 GCA_002360295.1 Planococcaceae bacterium UBA3370 | reverse complement strand
AATGTATACATTTCTTTTTGGACAATATCCGTTGTATCTCCTACACCACGTTGAAATAATTCTGTTGATTCAAACATTGGTGTACGTATTTCTTTGTAGCGGTAAACGCGACATAATTCGCGAATAACACCTTCAATTTGCTGCCACTTTTCCGATTGTCCTGGTAAAATATCTTGTGTTCCTCTAGGTACTTTAAAGCTCATGACAAGCTCCCCTTTCTATGATTAAACTTCATTCACTTCATTTTTTTGAAAACAAAAAAGCTTTCGCCCCCTGCAAATAAATGCAAGGGACGAAAGCTATAACGTTTGCTTCCGCGGTTCCACCCTAGTTGATGTATCAATACATCCTCTCGTCATTCGGATAACGGCCGATTCCGTTTTTCCCTACTATGGCAAACCATTTCGAGAAAAAGCCTCTCAAGTGTTATTCGCAATGAACGTACTGTAGGAAAGATTGCAGCCTTTGTCTTTCCTTCTCTGTGTCAGCCATAGTTCTTGCTACTTGCTTGGTCACTGGCGATTGTTTGTTTAGATTATACTTTATCTTAATAATGTACATACATATTGTCAACTATTTTTAAAATAACTCTAGATTTTATCCCTTATTTCCTTTTAAAATAGAGAGGATATAACATACATACTTATTTTTCGTAATTATATTAATCTACATTCAAAATAGCTTAGTATTAATATTTACGAACATGATGTAACTAGAAGTCTAAGTAAGAAAGAGGTTGAATATGAAAAAAATATTATTCATTCTAGTAAGTTGTATAGTACTTTTTACATCTTCTACAACGTTACCTATTATACATAAGGTAAATGCCGAAACAGGTGATCTCGTCGTATCTGCCGAAATATTATATTTACGAGAAGGTCCTGGATTATCGTATCCTATTTTAACAACATTAAAAGAGGGTCAATTTTTATCATCAATAGAAAAACAAGGTGACTGGATCCATGTGACAGTAGATGGGAAAGAAGGTTGGGTCGCTTCGTGGTTGACGAAAGCAAACTCAACAAACATGGATGAGCAATCACAATCAAAAACAGTCATTGCGCAAGTAGATCGTCTCAATGTTCGTTCAGAGCCTTCTCTTTCTGCGACTGTTTATACACAACTCTTTATCGGAGCAGAGGCACAATTTTTGCAACAAGCAGGCGATTGGGTGAAAATTCAATACGGTGATATCATCGGATGGGTTTCTGCCTCTTATGTAGCGATTAATGAAAATACTACGGAGCAACCAATTGAAACTGACGAAAATAATGATGTAGTTGATGAGCAAACACAGCCAATCATTGTTGAAAATGATCCGAATACATTTACTATAGTAGTTGATGAGGTCAACATCAGAAAAAAAGCAGATTTAAATGCGAAAAAGCTAGGCGTTGCAACGAAAGGACAACAATTTAAAGTACTAGATCGCGAAAACAATTGGGTACAAATCCAGTATTCTGAAAAGAAAACAGGATGGATTTATAGCTTTTATGGGACATTTACCGTTCAGCAGGAGCAACCAGCTGACCCGTTAACACCATCTACAGAAAAAGTGACAATCATTTATAATGGGACGAACATACGGGAAGCCGCTTCAACCAATGCAAATGTCGTACAAAGAGCTAACGCAGGAGAGCAATTTACTATTGTGGATCAAGAAGGCGATTGGTATAAAATAAATTTAGGGCAACAAGTTGCTTATGTTTCTAATTCTGTTGTCACAGTAAATAACGATAATCTACTATCTGAAAATAATGAAACACGAAAAAAAGGGACATTAAAAGGCTTAACAATTGTTATTGACCCTGGACATGGTGGTAATGATAACGGGACGACGGGTGTACGTGGAACAAATGAAAAAGATATGACGTTAAAAACAGCTGAACTTTTAAAATCAAAACTACGTGCTGCTGGTGCGACAGTCGAATTAACACGCGAAACAGATGTTTATGTCGACTTAAGAAAACGCGTGTCTATTGCTCACCAAACGAATGCGGATGCTTTTATAAGTATTCACTATGATGCAACGGATGATAACTCTGTTTCTGGTTTTACAACTTATTATTACAATAGTACACAGAGTCCGCTCGCAGAAGCAGTGAATGCTGGGCTTGCAAGTAAAGTAGATTTACGTAATCGAGGTTCTCAGCTAGGCGATTATTTAGTACTGCGTGAAAACCGTCAGCAAGCGGTTTTAATTGAATTAGGCTATTTAAGCAATCCGAATGAAGAACGTACTGTTACAACCGATTACTATCGTGAACAAGCAACACTTGGGATATATGAAGGAATATTAAATTATTTCGATGCACAATTAGACTAAAAGTATTCCTCAGTTAATCCTTCACAAATACAAAAATGGGTTCGTTCAAAGCTTTATGCTAATTGAACGAACCCTTATTTTATATCTTCGCTATGAATTGATTAGCCATAATGTATGCGCTATTTTGACTCGACAATAATGGTAACTGGCCCATCATTAACGAGGGCAACATCCATCATGGCACCAAAAACACCTGTCTCGACTTGTAGCTGATAATTGCGCAATTCCTCATTAAATG
>DEQI01000044.1:0-5154 GCA_002360295.1 Planococcaceae bacterium UBA3370 | reverse complement strand
GAGTGATTCATTTTGCCTTCAGCATCTTCATATAATCGAAGCTCGGCAATTTTTTTAGCGACATATTGTATATCCTCTAACGTATCTGTATGGGTAATCCCTACTAACAGAACATAGCCTTTATCAATAGCACCTGTTACAGCTCCATCTACTGTAACAGAGGCTTGTTTAGCACGTTGTAATACAACTCTCATCCTATAACCTTCAATCTTTAATTAATAACACGTTGCACTGAATAAATATCAGGCAGCTGTTTTATTTTTTCAACGACCTTATGCAATGCGGAAATATTAGAAATGGCAATGGTTAAATGAATTGTCGCCATTTTATCGCGATCAACACGCCCCGTTACGGCTAAAATATTCGTTTTTGCTTCGCTAACAGCATGCATCACATCATTTAAAATGCCTGGACGATCAAATGCAGAAATTTCAATATCAACTGGATATTCTTTACGCACTGGTGCTAATTCACTTGCCCATTCCACCTCTATTAAACGCTCGGAACAGCCATCTTCTTGAATATTTGGACAATCTGCACGGTGAACAGAAACACCACGCCCTTTTGTAATAAAGCCGACAATTTCATCACCTGGTACCGGGGTACAACAGCGCGATAAACGGATAAGTAAATTATCGATTCCTTTAACAACAACACCTGAATCCGTGCGGCGTTTTGGCGTTGGATTTTGCATCTCTTTTACAATTTTTTCAAGAGCTTCTTCTTGTTCACGTTCTTTACGCATTTTTTCAGCAAGACGATTCACGATTTGTTGAGCAGTAATGCCTCCTACACCAACAGCAGCATATAAATCGTCCTCATGAGTATAATTGAATTTTTCAATAACGCGCTTAATATTTTCATTTGTTAGTACTATTTTACTATCAAATTCTTGTGCTTTTATCTCTTTTTCAATTAGTTCCTTACCTTTAATAATATTATCTTCACGTAAGTTCTTCTTGAAATACTGTTTTATTTTATTTTTCGCTTGTGAGCTTTGGGCAATTTTAATCCAATCACGGCTCGGTCCAAAGGATTGCTTGGACGTTAATACTTCCACGATATCTCCCGTTTTCAATGGTGTATCAAGCGGCACCATTTTACCGTTGACTTTTGCTCCAATCGTTTTATTGCCGACTTCTGAATGGACACGATAAGCAAAATCAATCGGCACAGACCCAGCAGGTAATTCAACGACATCACCTTTAGGCGTAAAAACATATACCATATCAGAAAATAAATCGAATTTTAACGACTCCATAAATTCCTCTGCGTTAGAGGATTCGTTTTGGAACTCTATAATTTCACGGAACCATGTTAATTTTTGATCGATGCTTTCTTTATTTTTTTCAACCGTTCTACCTTCTTTATATGCCCAGTGAGCGGCAATCCCGAATTCAGCAATTTTATGCATATCTTTTGTCCGAATTTGCACTTCAAGTGGATCCCCATAAGGACCAATTACCGTTGTATGCAGTGATTGATATAAGTTTTGTTTTGGCATTGCGATATAGTCTTTGAAACGACCTGGCATTGGTTTCCATAAAGTATGTACAATGCCTAAAACAGCGTAACAATCTTTAATGCTATCTACTAAAATACGTACAGCTAGTAAATCATAAATTTCGTTAAATTGTTTTTTTTGCAAAACCATTTTGCTATAAATACTATAAAGATGCTTTGGACGACCATAAATATCTGCATTAATTTCGACTTCTTGCAGCTGTGACTTTATTTCGTCCATCACATTGTCTAAATAGGCCTCGCGTTCATTCCGTTTCTTCTTCATTAAGCTCACAATACGATAATATTGCTGAGGATTTAAATAACGAAGAGCGGTATCCTCTAGCTCCCATTTCACAGTCGATATACCTAGACGATGTGCAAGCGGTGCAAATATCTCTAATGTCTCATTGGAAATACGACGTTGTTTCTCTACTGGTAAATGCTTCAATGTACGCATATTATGCAATCGATCTGCTAGTTTAATTAAAATAACCCGAATGTCTTGAGCCATCGCAACAACCATTTTTCGGTGATTTTCGGCTTGTTGCTCTTCTTTTGATAAATATTTAATTTTTTCTAGTTTCGTTACACCATCTACTAGCATGGCCACTTCTTCATTAAACTGATGCACTAAGTCTTCACGTGTTACGGACGTATCCTCTACTACATCATGTAAGAACCCCGCTGCTACTGTTTCAGGATCCATTTGTAACTCCGCTAAAATACTCGCTACTTGTACAGGGTGAATAATATAGGGTTCACCTGAGCTGCGGAACTGTTCTTTATGTGCTTCCTTCGCCACTTCATAAGCTTTAACAACAAAGGCAACATGTTCATCATTCATATATTGTTTGACGAGCTCGAAAACATCTTCGGGCGTCATTACTCGTTCTTTCGCCATGATTTGTCCACCTTGTAAGTAATTTTTCACATGTATATATAAATTTTATTGTATAAAAAAATGATCTATATTGTAAAGACACGTTCACTATTACTTTTTTACAAGATGTAATTGTGAATAATATATGAAAAATCCTCCTTGCGGTTAAGCAAAAAGGATTTTTGAAAATTTTAATAGGAAATCAATGTTTTGATAGGATAGTCACCAATTTTTGCGCGACCATTTAATTCTGTTAATTCGATTAAGAATGCACAGCCTGCTACAATACCACCTAGCTGTTCAATTAAACGAATTGTAGCTTCTACAGTACCGCCAGTTGCCAGTAAATCATCGCAAATCAATACTCTTTGGCCTTTTTTAATGGCGTCTTTATGCATTGTTAACGTATCAGTACCATACTCTAAGCCGTAATCCACACTCACTACTTCACGTGGTAGTTTACCTGGTTTACGAACTGGTGCAAATCCGATTTCAAGTGCGTATGCTACAGGGCACCCAATAATAAATCCGCGCGCTTCAGGACCTACAATAATATCAGCACCTATTTCTTTCGCATACTTTACAATTTCATCAGTTGCATATTTATATGCTGGACCATTATCCATAATTGTCGTAATGTCTTTGAAACTAATGCCTTCCTTTGGCCAGTTTTCTACTGTTGTTACATATTGCTTTAAATCCATTATTTTATTCCTCCTTAGGAATTTGCTCGATCATTCTATTATCAAGCCACTGTTTTAATTCTAAATACGTTGTATATAACAATTTTTGTTCTATATCGATTTGCGCTACACGTGCTCTATACGATGGCGCTGATTCTAGAGATTGTTTTGGTGCATTTTCAACAACTGAAGTCAAACCATTCTCTATTTTAACAAATCCAAGCTCAAAAAACACCTGTGTCATAAAATTTATTACATCAATATTTAGTCCGATATGCTGCGATAATTGTTGTATATGCTGATTTAAGTTAAAGGTCGGACGTTTCTTTAAAAAACTATAATACCAGCTAAAATGCTGACGAGTCGGCATACCATTAAAATATAGTGTGTTTGCAGTATAGAAATGCGCATAAATACGAGTTGGTTTTGTAGTTTGTAGCACCGTTTCAAGTACCTCTATATTTTGCGGTAAATCTAAAAGCACAATGTATGGCTTTAATTTTGGCATATTTGCCTGAACAACTTGAACATTCGTACCGATCAGCTGTTCAAAATGTTTAGCGTTTTGTGATTGAAACACTATAAAGTCAGTTTGTGCAAGTGGAATATTTGCTAACCAATTTGATACTTGTTTTTTGCCTCGATAATCAAATAGTTGCCATTCATTTGGCTGAACATCTTTTATCATAAATTGAGGCTTTTTTTTATTTTGCCATTCATTTATTTGTAAATCCCCTACAAAGGATAGTTCTACTCCATAAGAAATTTCATTATATAAATGCCCTTTACCAAAACCAATGGCATCAATTGAACTATATGCGTCTTCAAGTTCTAATTTTAGATGATCTTCCTTTGCACCAATTTTTCGCATTGAACTCACTTTTACTCGTTCAAAAGCGAATACAGGCTTAGGAAACTCTGTACCAAATGGACCAAGCTGACGAATTTCTTCAATCGCTTCAACCGTGATTTCATTTAACTCAACCGGCACATCTATCACTAGTTTCGGTATTAAATTTTCCTCCGTCAAACATTCCTGTGCTTGTACTTGAAGTCGCTGATGAAGTTCTTGAACATGCTGGACATCAAGTGTCATTCCCGCTGCCATGGGATGTCCACCGAAATGCGGTAAAATATCACGGTTTTTTGCAAGCTCATCATATAAGTGGAAGCCTTCAATACTACGAGCTGATCCTTTGGCGATTCCTTTTTCTTGATCGATTGCAAGAACAATCGTCGGTCTATAATATTTCTCCACTAATCGAGAGGCTACAATCCCTACTACACCAGCATTCCAACCTTCTTTCGCTACAACTAACACATGAGAATTTTTTAATTCCTCATTTGCTTCTATTTGAGCAATTGCTTCTTCTGTTATCGTTTCGACTAAATTTTTACGTTCAGTATTTTTAGTATTTAAAAATTGAGCATATTCTTTCGCTTGTACTACATCTTCGGCCATAAAAAATTCTACTCCTGGTGTAGCATCACCTAAACGTCCAATTGCATTCAAGCGAGGAGCAAAATAAAACCCAACCGTTTCTTCATTAATACCTTTTTGGGATGCACTGGCCACTTCACATAATGCATGTACCCAAGGATTTGGTGATTGTTGTAATTGCTTCAATCCTTGTTGTACTAAAAAACGATTTTCTCCTGTTAAAGGGACTAAATCCGCAATCGTACCTACTGCGACATATTCCAATAAATGCTCTGGTATTTCACCATATAGGGCATGAGCAAGTTTAAATGCTACCCCTACTCCTGCCAAATCCCCGTATGGATAATGGCCTTCAGGAACACGTGGATGAATAATCACATCAGCCTCTGGCAAAATATCTCCTGCTTCATGGTGATCAGTCACAATGACATCCATCCCTAATTCCTTTGCTACACGAATTGGTTCAATGCCACTAATCCCATTATCGACTGTTATAATTAACCGAATACCGCGCTCAAATGCCTCACGAAATAGTTGCTCATTTGGTCCGTATCCATGTATAAAACGATTTGGAATCATATACTCTACGTCTGCCCCTAAATCAAGCAAAACATTCATCATGACTGTTGTACTAGTAATACCAT
>DEQI01000168.1 GCA_002360295.1 Planococcaceae bacterium UBA3370 | reverse complement strand
TGGGATGCTGGCAAACTTACAGGCAAATCCAGTTTGTAGCTGGTTTTGCTATCTTGTTCGCAAGTATATGGAAGAAAACGAGGCGCCTGCATAATATTTTTAAATGATTCTTAAGAAAGGCTGAAGCGCCATGTTTCGCCCCAACAAGCGCTGGAGCTATACAATGCTCAACCTCCGGAAATCTATACTTTCTTATCTTCTAAAAAAAGAAGAAGGTGTCCAAAAAGTTTTTACTTTCTAGGCATCTTCTTTCTTGTTTCGAATCATTTATGCTTTAAAAGCACGGAAATAAAATGGTGCACTTAGAAGAACTGCGACTCCCATAAGGAAAAACAGCTGCGCTTCAAAATGAATGAGTAGCCATCCTCCAAATAAGGGACCGATAAATCCTCCAATATTTTTAAATTGTGAAGCACCTAAATATGTAGCTTTTTGAGTTTCCGGTGCGATTTCTTCAATAATGGCATTCATCATTGGAAAGGCAAATATCTCACCTATTGTAAAAACGGTCATTGCTACGATAAAAGTAAAGTAGGATTCAGCAAATCCAAAAAGCATTAATCCTGCTGCAAAAAATAGGATACCAATTACAAGTGCTTTCATAATGGATATTTTTTTCAGTAATGATGCTAATCGGTAATTGTAATAACAAAACAACGGTCGCATTTAATGCTATTAAAATAGAAAACAGTTCTATCCCCTCTTCAATATTCAATTGTATGAACTGTGGGAGTGTAGAATCAAATTGTGAATATCCGACACTAATTAATATTCCACCTGCTAAAAACAATAATAGCTTTCGATCCGCCAGCACTACTTGAAAAATATGTCGAATACTCTGCCCTTTCACTAACAATTTTTGTCTCATTTCATATTTATTTAATACAAAAATTAAAAATAAACCATATAACGCATACATAGATGCTGTAATGAGAAAAGGAACGACTGGACTCGATAATTTGGATATCATGACGCCGATGAGAGGCCCGATCACTGCAGCAATATTAATAGCCGTATACCGAACTGAAAATAGTCTACGTTTTTTATTATCCTCCGTAAAATCAATCATTAAAGCCTGTGTACCTGGTTCAAAGAATGAACGGCATAAACCATTTATTGCATTTAACAGGACAAATAAAAGAGCATTTGTTGCAAGGGCAAAGCCAACAAACACTGCACTCCATACAAAGACAGTAGAAATAATCACCACTTTACGACCAAACTTATCGGTTAAAAAACCACCTATAAATCCACCAAACGTTGCAAAAAGAGGTGCAATCCCTAATGTTAATCCAATTAATAATGGTGAGGCAGCCAGCTCATTATGTAAATAAATAGCCAAAAAAGGCATCGTCATGAAGCTTGCAATTCTCGTAAAAATTGTTCCACATAAAATAATCCACACTAGTGGATGAAAATAATTAAGAAATTTCAATTTATTTAATGCCTTTCGAAGTTAAATTAGATCCTTTTTCATCGTTACGACAGTCATCATCGCACCAAGCGAATTCGTTGTTTGCTCCTTTTCTATTACTTCGTAGCCAATAGATTCATATAAATAGATATTACGAGGTACACTCATTCTAACTTTACAATGAATTTCAGGAATATTGTGTTGTTTTGCATATTGTTCTAAGGTAAATAGTATGGTTTTAGCATAACCTTTTCCTTGAAAGCTTGGTACGACAGATAAACGGTAAAAATAAATAGAGGATGGTTGCATTGTATACCTTACCATTGCTACAGGCTGGCCATCAACTTTTCCAACTAATGCAAGGGCACCATTTTGCAAATCGGCTGTAATCGTTTCTACCGTTTCTACTAGTGCACTTGATGGCTGCGGATCATCTGCATATTCACTAAACGCTTCGATCATAATATGGTGTATCGTGGAGGCATCATTTGAAAGATTAATATCCATCTTATCAGTCCTTTTCGATTAGTTGGAGTAATAATACATTAAATGGTATTTTTATTCAATTGTTTTGTTTTTCCTATATTCCTCACGTGCAATCGTAATAAAATCTTGTAAAAATTCAGGTACAAATTTATCCTTATGCCAAGTAATGGCAGTATAGATAGGTGCTAACTTGATGGTTGTGTTCAATTCAACGAGTTGCCCTTTCATCAGCTCGTTTGCTACAACCATTTTTGGTAAAAGGGAAATACCTAAACCGGCAATTACGCACTGTTTTATCGCCTCAATACTCGAAAACTCACTAATTTGCCTTGGTAATATCCCTTCGCTTTGGAGCTGTTGTTCAAACTGCATACGATATGAGCAGCCTTTTTCCGTTAATAATAGTGGCTCGTCAGCAATTTCCTTAAGTGTCACCTTAAATAGTTGGGCAAACGGATGGGATGAAGCAGCTACAAGCACTAGCTGCTCTTGAAGCAACACTTCTTTCACTATCATTGATACCGCACTTTCTTTATCTGTTACAAACGCTATATCAAGATAACCATTTTGCAGTAGTTCACATGCCACATCCTGTGTATGCACCGGCTTAAAGCTTAATTCAACATCTGGATATTGTTCTTTATAACGTTTTAATATAGGAGGAAACCGGTACGTACATTGACTTTCTTGTGCCCCAATACGCAAATTTTTTTGCTGTACTACTAAGTTTTTCTTCATTTCGTCCTCAACTGCAATCATTTTTTTAGCATAGTCTACAAGCTGCTTACCTGCTTCTGTTAAAATGATCCGTTTTCCAAGCCGTTCAAATAACGGTGTACCCATCTCATCTTCTAAAGATTTGATTTGGGCTGTAATACTTGACTGAGCATAATCAAGCAATTTCGCTGTTTGGGTAAAATTTAATGTATTGGCTGCCACTATAAATGTTTTTAAATGTTTAATATCCATTGCTTCACCCTTTATCACTTTTTCCGAATGTAATAATCGAAATATTCAGCTTTTCCGATTGGATTTTACATAATATGATATGTATAAGAAAGGAGCAATGCTAATGAAAATTTTATTGTTAGTTGGTAGCACTCGAAATGATGGGAATAGTGAAAAACTTGCTCACCTTACATTAGAAGGTTTGCCTTATAAAACGATTTATTTAAAAGATTTAGACATTCGCCCTATTGAAGATTTACGTCATACACCTGAAGGTTTTCATCCAGTTGATGACGATTATACAAGGGTGCTCGAGGCTATTTTGGAAAGCGATGTACTCGTCCTCGCTACACCTATTTATTGGTACAGTATGTCAGGAACGATGAAAAATGTCATTGATCGTTTCAGTCATGCCATACGTGATGAGCGTTATCCAAATGTGATGGAGCATATGAAATCGATGAAGGGGATTGTTATAGCAGTTGGCGGCGATCATCCAAGGGTAAAAGGTCTGCCTCTTATCCAACAATGCCAGTATACGTTCGACTTTTTTGATATGGAGTTGTACTCATATATTATCGGAGAGGCACGTAAACCGGG
>DEQI01000067.1:3662-5546 GCA_002360295.1 Planococcaceae bacterium UBA3370 | reverse complement strand
AAGCCCAAGGAAACCGAACGCAAGCCCGGGGAAACCGAACGCAACGCTGGAGAAAGCGAACGCAAGCCCAAGAAAACCGAACGCAACAGTGGAGAAAGTGAACGTAAGCCCGGGAAAAACGCACGCAACAGTAGAGAAAGTCAACGCAAGTCCAGAAAAAATGTACAAAGGCTTAAAACATTGGCTTAACAAGGGTACATAAAATACTTACCATTAAATAAAGAGTAAATTATCTTCAATAACATGATGTATCGTCAAATATTTAATAGAGGTTTAATAGCTTTTCGTTCGTTCAAATGTAGAGACAATGCTATACTTTTACAATAGTATTTTATAGCAGATAACGGGAAGTAAACCCAACTTTCAAAGGGAACACCCGACTGTTTGAAGATTCACTTTTAAGTATAGGAGGATGGAAGCTTGCCTTTTATTATTGGAATGATTGTTGTTATTGTTTATAGTGGGATTACTTTTTACATAGGGTGGAATTTGAAATTGTGGCTCCTGTCTTTAGGATTACACATCCCTCAGTACCTGTTTTGGCCTGTGCTTTTTATTGTGGCATTTAGTATAATCCTTGGCCGTCTCCACGAACAGTTACGACCATTAACTGTTATCGGTAACTATTGGATGTTTGTGCTGCAGTATGGTATTGCACTTTGTATTATCGCAAATATTGTTGTTTTCTTTACACCACTGTCAGTTCGTTTAGTAGGGAGTATAGTCATGTTACTGCTACTTATATTATTTGTAATAGGTAGCTATAATGCCTATTCACCAGTTGTAAGAGAGCTAACGATTGAGATGGATGTGAAAGAACCGATGACAATGGTTGTTGCCTCTGATTTTCATTTAGGTGTGTTATCGCATAAAAAACATCTACAAAAATTTGTGAGTTTATCAAATGAACAGGATCCTGATGTTGTGCTACTCGTAGGTGATTTAGTGGATGATGATCCATTATGGTTTGTCGCAAAAGGTATGGGTGAAGTCATGGCACAGCTGAAATCAACATATGGTGTTTACGGGGTACTTGGGAATCATGAGTATTATGGTAAAAAGATTCCGCTCTTAGTGGAAGAAATGAAGCAAGCCAATGTCAAAATACTACTTGATGAAACTATTTTAATTGGGGAACGTTTTTATTTAACGGGGCAAGAAGATATAACGAATAAAAATCGACTGCCACTTCAACAGTTAGCGCCAGAGCAAAAAGATTATCCTTGGGTTGTAATGAACCATACACCCAATGATTTGCAAACACCAGCTGAACTAGGTGTGGATTTACATTTATCGGGTCATACGCATTTAGGACAAATGTGGCCGAATAATTTGATTACACGTAAAATGTTTGAAGTTGACTATGGTTACAAAAAGAAAGAGGATATGCATACACTTGTCTCGAGCGGCTTTGGATTTTGGGGACCTCCAACGCGTATCGGCAGCCGTTCTGAAATGTGGGTAGTTCATATTAATAGCAATGGACAGCAATAGAACATTCGTGTATTGTAGTTGAGTATTGATCAATGTGAGGGGTCTTATTATGGAATTATTTGAATTATTAAAGGCGCTTATTCTCGGATTTGTCGAAGGGATGACGGAGTTTGCGCCGGTTTCATCAACAGGGCATATGATAATTGTTGATGATATGTGGCTGAAAACGCAGGAGTTTTTAGGTTCTGGTTCAGCGAATACATTTAAAATCGTCGTACAGCTAGGTTCCATTTTAGCTGTTGTTGTTGTGATGTGGAAGCGGATGCTTAGCTTAATAGGTTTATATAAAATAGATGGGCAAAAAGCATCGGGCAATTTTAATTTAGGACATGTGATTGTCGGAATTATTCCAGCAGGTGTGTTTGGTGTATTATTTGAAGATTTTATTGA
>DEQI01000067.1:2735-3585 GCA_002360295.1 Planococcaceae bacterium UBA3370 | reverse complement strand
AGAAAACCAGCCATTACTTCTTTAGATAACATTTCATATAGCAAAGCATTTAAAATTGGACTTGTACAATGTTTATCATTATGGCCAGGTTTTTCACGTTCTGGTGCCACAATTTCGGGCGGGGTACTTCTTGGCTTAGACCATAAAACGGCAGCAGACTTTACATTTATTATGGCCGTACCTATTATGGCAGGTGCGAGTGGTTTATCTTTATTAAAAAACTGGGATCAAATCAATGCCAATCACTTTTGGTTTTATGTAGTAGGATTCATTAGTGCCTTTGTTTTTGCATTAATTTCAATTAAATTCTTCTTGAAATTAATTTCTCGCGTAAAACTAACGCCATTCGCTATTTACCGTATCATTTTAGCAGCCATTTTAATATTTGTATTATTTGTATAAAAATTAATAATGGGGAGCATCTGTCATGAGATGCTCCCTTTTTTGTGAGTTGAAATAGCTGATATATGATTTATTTATTAAATAAATCAAATAGACCGCCGATACCGCCTTCTCCTTTAGATTGGCCTCCGCCACCTTGGCTTATTGGTGCAGCTGAGAACACACGACTTGCTAAACGGCTAAATGGTAGTGATTGTACCCAAACTGTACCTGGTCCTGAAAGTGTTGCTAAAAATAATCCTTCCCCACCAAATAAAGCAGTTTTAACGCCGCTAACCATTTCGATATTGTAGTCTACATTAGAAGTCATAGCGACTAAACAGCCTGTATCTAAACGTAATGTTTCCCCAGGTTGTAGATCTCTTCTGTGAATTGTTCCACCGGCATGAATAAATGCCATGCCATCCCCTTCGAGCTTTTGCATAATGAAGCCTTCGCCGCCGAAGAA
>DEQI01000067.1:0-2644 GCA_002360295.1 Planococcaceae bacterium UBA3370 | reverse complement strand
TCACTTAAATCCATAGGAATGATTTTCCCAGGGTAAGGGGATGCAAAACAAACGTGGCGTTTCCCAGATCCGACGTTTGTAAATGTCGTCATAAATAAGCTTTCACCTGTAATGAGACGTTTACCTGCACCCATTAATTTCCCCATTAAGCCCCCGCCAGAATGAGCGCCATCTCCAAATATCGTTTCCATACGAATTTGGTCATCCATCATCATGAGGCTTCCTGCTTCAGCAATAACTGTTTCATTTGGGTCAAGCTCGACCTCTACAAATTGCATATCATCTCCGTATAGTTTGTAATCAATTTCATGGTTGTTCATTACATGGTCCTCCTCAAATAAATATCTATCTGTTAATATGTACGTTATTTATTTTTAAGAAGTTTCACTCAATTACATAAATATTATGCTTAATTATTTTAAGAAAAAGAGGTTTAAAGTAGAAAATGTCGAATATTTACAGTGTATTAGTTGTATTTTTATAAGAGGAGGGGATGCGAAATGGACTTAAAAAATTTTATTGATGGCAAGTGGGAAGAGAATCCTCTACAAACCATGCCGATCATTAATCCAGCAACAGGCGAACAGCTGGGAACGGTGCCACTTTCAACTAAAGCGGAAATAGATGTAGCTGTTCATGCTGCAAAAGTGGCGCAAAAACAATGGGCGCTTATTCCTGCCCCTAAACGTGCGGATTATTTATATGAAATTGGTTATAAGCTAAAAGAAAAGAAAGAACATTTAGCTCAACTGTTAACGCGTGAAATGGGGAAAGTGATTGAAGAGGCACGTGGGGAAGTTCAGGAAGGCATTGATATGGCATTTTATATGGCTGGCGAAGGACGCAGATTGTTTGGGGAAACAACACCTTCAGAGTTAGCGAATAAATTTGCTATGAGTGTACGTGCACCAATTGGGGTTGTTGGGCTCATTACACCTTGGAACTTCCCAATTGCCATTGCGACATGGAAGGCATTTCCTGCCATCGTAGCGGGCAATACATTTGTGTGGAAGCCATCAAACGAAACACCTATCATGGCATATGAGCTGGCAAAGATTTTTGAAGAAGTTGGCTTACCAAATGGAGTAGCCAATATCGTCTTCGGGACAGGACCAACTATTGGTACAGCTATGGTAGAGCATCCGAATATTCGAGTCATTTCGTTTACTGGCTCTACGACAACAGGGAGCAATGTGGCCGAGCTTGGCGGAAAACATTTGAAAAAAATATCACTTGAAATGGGCGGTAAAAATGCCGTCATCGTAATGGACGATGCTGATTTGGATTTAGCGGTAGAAGGTATAGTGTGGAGCGCGTTTGGTACAGCAGGGCAACGTTGCACAGCGTGTAGCCGTGTTATTGTACATAGCGCGGTGAAGGAAGAGCTAGAAAATAAGCTACTTACTGCAATGGAACGGATTACAATAGGTGACGGACTTAATCCAAATGTAAAAGTGGGTCCAGTTATCAATAGAGCTGCACTTGAGAAAATAAATCATTACGTCGGTATCGGAAAAGAAGAAGGAGCTACGTTATTAACGGGTGGTCGTATTTTAACAGAAGCGCCTTTTGATCAAGGTTTTTATTTTGAACCGACTGTCTTTACAGACGTTAGAGCAGATATGATTATTGCACAAGAGGAGATTTTTGGGCCGGTCATTAGCATCATCGAAGTTAGTGATTTAGAGGAAGCGGTAGCAGTAAATAACAGTGTTCGATTTGGACTATCTAGTTCTATTTTCTCGCGTGATGTGAATACGATATTTAAAGCGCAGCAACTTTTAGATACAGGTATTGTTTATGTCAATGCAGGTACAACAGGGGCGGAAATTCATTTGCCATTCGGTGGAACAAAAGGGACAGGGAATGGTCACCGCGATTCTGGCCAGGCTGCACTCGATGTTTATACAGAGTGGAAAAGTATTTATGTCGACTACAGTGGCACATTACAACGCGCACAAATCGATAATTAAAACAGAAAAGCGGAGGCGCCCCGAAAAGCCCCGACAAGCGCTGGATGGCCTGAATCGAAAGCGTCTTTTTTGCTTTCGACCGAGGGACAGAAGCGACCTAGAGGGGCTGGGCGCTGGAGCTAGACAAATATCAAACATGGTACATGAGCAAGCTGCTTTTAAAATTTAGAAATTACTCTAAAGGAGATGGGTTACATGAAAGTAGTAGTATTAGGTGCAGGCTTAATGGGGAAAGAAGTAGCACGTGATTTAATTGCAAGTGAATCCGTTGAAAAAGTATATTTAGCAGATGTAGCCGTAGATATTGTAAATGAATTTATTGCCACTTTAAATACAGACAAAATTGAAGCCGTATATTTAGATGCAAATTGTGATGAAACGCTCCGTGAAGTACTGGTAAAAGGGAATGTAGCTGTAAACGCCTTATTTTATGAATTTAATGAGCGTGTTGCGAAAGCGGCTATTGCAGCAGGTGTGCACGCTGTCGATTTAGGGGGGCATATTGGCGGGGTTACAGAAAATATATTGCAGATGGCAGAGGAAGCAAAAAATGCGAGCGTTACGGTTATACCCGATTTAGGTGTAGCACCAGGAATGATTAATATTTTGGCGGGTTATGGGGCATCTAAGCTGGATTCTGTAGATTCTATTAAACTGTTTGTTGGGGGAAT
>DEQI01000001.1:2747-2921 GCA_002360295.1 Planococcaceae bacterium UBA3370 | reverse complement strand
GTCGAATGGCTTAGTACCAAAATGGCGAAAGGAAGCAATACTTCGAAAGAATTTTTAGGCATGCAAGGTGATAAATGGGATGCACAATGGGATATGTCCTTAGCCTTGTTAGGAGCCATATTAACGGTCCTCTTTTTAACGAAATGGCATACGAAACAACTTCAAAAAAAGGAT
>DEQI01000001.1:0-2654 GCA_002360295.1 Planococcaceae bacterium UBA3370 | reverse complement strand
AAGTTTTTCACTTTGATGCTTCTCTAAAAATTCTAACATTAAGCTGTACACTTTAATTTCGTTTTCTTTTTTAGAGAAACCATGCCCTTCATCTTCTAACAAGAGATACTCCACTTCTCGTCCTTTTTCCTTTAACTTTGCGACGATTTGATCCGACTCTTCTTTTACAACTCGAGGGTCTTTTGCGCCTTGAATGACTAACATCGGTTTCACCATTCCATCTAAATATGTGACTGGCGAATCTTTAATAAAGCGTTCTTTATCACGCTCCGGATCTCCTACCCATCGCTCCATCATCGGTTTCCAATCAGCTGGAACGGAGTTGACAAATGTAAATAAGTCAGATGGGCCAAAAATATCAATGACTGCTTTAAAATACTCCGCGTGGCGACCATGTAATAACAGTGCCATATAGCCTCCGTAACTGCCTCCTACTAAAAATAACTGTTCACGATTTGTTATTCCTTTTTCAAACAGCCATTCAATACCTGCAATACAATCTAATCTTGGACCTTCTCCCCAATCTTGCTCTACTAATTTCGTAAAGGCGGAACCATAGCCAGTACTACCTCGGAAATTCGGTGCAAAGATTGTATATCCTCGATTTAAGAAGCATTGGAACATCGAGCGGAACATTTTTTGTTCAGAAGCTTGCGGACCGCCGTGTGGCCAGAAAATGGTGTGACCATTATCATTCTCCGGTTTTGCTTTAAATAATAAGGCTTCCATTTCCATTCCATCATAGGATGTATACGAAACAACATCCGGCTCAACCATTTCTTCTTTGCTGATACCTAGTACACGATTGTTCGTTAACTGCTTCCACTCTTTTGCCGAAGTTAATTGATAAATATTCAATGGTACTGTTGCACTTCTACCTAGAATATAAAGATTACCTGATTTTGCAACATGAATTTTTTCGATCACATCTACAGGCTGCTCTAATTTTTCAAGCGTACCATTGTCAATTTCATATCGATATAGAACATCTGTTACTCCTTTTACAGTGACAATATAAAATAACTGTCTTTCTTTATCCCATTTCAGACTTTGAACACTTTCACCATCAATTTCTACTACCTTAGAAAATGTTTTAGTCGTCACATCAAATTTTGCCACATAACAATGGTCACTATCATAATCCGTCACAAAATGGATGGTATGCTCATCTGTGAAAATCGGATTTAATGCTACGTGAACCTTTTCTGGATCCGGCGTTAAATAATGTACTTCCTCTCCAACCTTTATAAAGCCTACTACGTAAGTATTCGCAAATATACGGATATAAACAAATGCTTCTTCATTATCAGATACATTCGCTAATACAGTAACTGCACTTTCTCCTTCATTTAGAAGCTCATCTTCACCAGTTTCTAAATCTCGAACTCTAGTATTTAAAAACATCGGATTTCCTTCTGAAGTGAAATAATACAGTCTTTTTCCATCTTTACTTAAATGACTATAATTATATTTTTCAGTAGGCTCTCCTGTAATTAATGGCTGTGGTAATCCACCTTCACTAGGGATTGAATAGATTTGATAGTTTTCATCCCCATCTTTATCAAAGCCTGCTAATACATACCGCTGTTCCGGATCAAATTTAATAAAACTGCATGATTCATCACGATGAGCAAAAAGGTATGGATACGTATCTGGTAAATCCATTGCCCATAAATTCATTTTCCCATTTAAATTTGCATTAAAAATAAGACGCTTTTCATCATTACTTACTGCAAAATCTGTAATCGCATACGTTCTAAAAAATTGTTCAACAGTCGGTTTTGGAAATTTAAGCATAGACACCCACCTCATATTCGAAATATTTAATCATTTTAAATTATATCATTTCACAAAAGCGTATATCCAATATTTAGAATTTTTATTTTTGTTTTTCAGGTGAGGGCTCGAATGCTAAATGATTGTAATCGTAACTCTTTAAGAAATTGTACGTCTAATTGAATAAGCAAAAATTGGAGGTGAAATATGCGAAGAGTATCATTCATTTTTTGCATCATTTTATTAACTGCTTGTTCGGTAGAAGATAATATAATTACATCTGTTGAAGAAAATAAACCTACTAACGAAATATCATCATCTATTGAATTAAAGGAATTTATGAATAATATAAGGTGGGAAGTTGGGATGGTTAGTATGCATCGTCCATATGATCACATTTTTCACTTTGAATCTACAAAGTATAAACTATGGTACAATCATACTACTAGTTCAGAAAACGTCCATATTACTTTAGTACCTAATGAATTGCATGCAAATCGCTGGGTAACATTGAATTCAAGTGATTCAGAAAAGCTAGTTTCTTTATTGAGAAATATTTATCATATTGAATTCAATTAACAAGAGGTACTGTCTATGAGTACCTCTTATTTCACATTGTGCTTAAACAAAGTCTAATATGTAACCGTCAAATCCGTAATTAAAGCTGGCTTTTTATGCTCATATACTTTTGTTATTTCTTTATGATCCAAGTCATACTTATAGATACACTGTTTATGAGAAAGTAAACCGACAAATTCCATTGGTTCTACATTTTTAGGTATGCCCGAAAAATAAATAAATCGTTCATTTTTTGACAATACTGCTAATCTTCTATTACCAATCTCAGATAATATAGGATTATTACAAGCGTGTTGATT
>DEQI01000153.1:2282-7510 GCA_002360295.1 Planococcaceae bacterium UBA3370 | reverse complement strand
AAAAGGTAAATCAACACGCTTGTCATTTTACAAAAGTATAATAGCTTAATCAATAGAGTAGGGAGAATCATGTGCGTATGCGATTTTCTAGGCGTAATCAGTTATACTTGAGAGTGCAAATATAAACAAAATTAAGGTGGGAAAAAGATGGATTTTCAAAATTGGCGCCATGTCTTTAAAATTGATCCAGCAAAGAATATTTCGGATGAAGATTTAGAAAAAATATGTGAGTCTGGTACGGATGTTATTTTAGTAGGAGGAACGGATGGTATCACGCTTGATAATGTACTGGATATTTTAGTGCGTGTGCGTCGTTACACTGTGCCGATTGCGCTTGAAATTTCAACGGTCGAATCAGTGACACCAGGTTATGATTATTATTTTATTCCTACTGTTTTAAATAGTTCAGAAACAAAATGGGTCAAGGATTTACACCATGCAGCGATCAAAGAATACGGGGATATTATGGTGTGGGAAGAGCTTGTTGCAGAAGGCTACTGTGTGTTAAATCCAGATTGTAAAGTGGCACAGGCAACAAGTGCCAATACCGATTTATCGGAAGACGATGTGATTGCTTACGCACGCATGGCGGAAAACTACTTCAAGTTACCTATTTTTTATTTAGAATATAGTGGTACTTACGGAGATGTAGAGATAGTACGTGCCACGAAAAATGTGTTAACTACTACTAAGTTATTTTACGGTGGTGGTATTACTTCTGTTGAGCAAGCGAAGGAAATGGCGGCTATTGCAGATACGGTTGTCGTTGGCAATATCATATATGAAGATTTACAGGCGGCATTAAAAACAGTTGATGCTGTAAAAAGTGTTACGTTATAATAAGAACAAACGTTTGTTTTAGCGAGGTGCAAAATGGAGCAAATTACAAAAAATTTACTTGCTGGTATGAATCCGCAGCAAGCAGAGGCAGTGAAAACGACAGAAGGACCGCTGCTCATTATGGCTGGTGCGGGTTCAGGGAAGACTCGTGTTTTAACGCACCGTATTGCCTATTTAGTTGTTGAAAAAGAGGTGTATCCATCTAAAATTTTAGCGATTACCTTTACGAATAAAGCAGCACGTGAGATGAGAGAGCGAATTGATGGCTTACTTGGAAACGGGACTGGTGAGCGCATGTGGGTATCGACATTCCACTCCATGTGTGTACGTATTTTACGTAGAGATATTGATAAACTAGGTTATTCTAAAAATTTCTCTATTTTAGACAGCACCGATCAGCTGACGGTTGTTAAAAACGTATTGAAAGAACAAAATATTGATCCGAAAAAATACGAGCCCCGTGCCATTTTAAATGCGATAAGTGCAGCAAAAAACGAATTTATTACAGTTAGTGATTATCAGGCTAGCATGAATGTTCATAATCCGTTCGAGAAAATTGTAGGGCAAGTATATGAAGGATACGAAAAACGACTAAAGCGCAATCAATCGCTTGATTTTGATGATTTAATCATGACAACGATTACTTTATTCAAGAAGGTGCCGGAAGTATTAGAATTTTATCAAAACAAATTCCAATATATTCACGTTGATGAGTATCAGGACACGAACAAATCTCAATATTTACTCGTACAACTTCTAGCGAAAAAATTCCGCAATATTTGTGTTGTCGGAGATTCAGATCAATCGATCTATCGTTGGCGTGGTGCAGATATTACGAACATTTTATCGTTTGAAAAAGATTATAAAGATGCGAAAGTGATACTGTTAGAGCAAAATTATCGCTCTACAAAGCGTATTTTACAAGCGGCCAACGATGTCATTGAAAACAATGCAAGTCGATACAAAAAGAAGCTGCGTACAGATAATGATGAAGGCGATAAAATTGTCACGTATAAAGCGTACAACGAACAAGATGAAGCACAGTATGTTGTGCAAACCATTCAGAGTTTGATTGAAAAGGAAGGTCATGGTCTGGATGACTTTGCTATTTTATATCGAACGAATGCACAATCTCGTGCGATGGAAGATGTGCTAAAAAAATCAAACATGAACTATCAAATCGTTGGAGGCACAAAATATTACGATCGAAAAGAAATTAAAGATTTACTCGCATATCTTCGCTTAATTGCTAACAATGATGATGATATTTCTTTAGCGCGTATCATCAATGAGCCGAAACGAAGTATTGGTGCAACATCGTTTGAAAAAATGGCGCTGTATGCAATTGAGCAAGAGCGTTCTATTTTTGATGCAATGCAAGAGCTTGTGTTTATGGGCTTAACTGGTAAGGCCGCAGCAAGTGCAGAACAATTTTATAAGATGATTCGAGACTTATCTGCTAAACAAGACATACTATCTGTCACAGAGTTAGTGGAAGAGGTTATTGAGCGCTCTGGTTATCGGACAATGCTACAAAATGAAAAAACAATTGAAGCGGCAAGCCGTCTAGAAAATATAGAAGAGTTTTTAACTGTAACTAAAGCATTTGAAGAACGTAGTGAGGACAAATCACTTGTTGCCTTTTTAACAGACTTAGCATTAGTTGCAGACATCGATTCATTAGATGAAGAAGAAAAAGCAAAAGGGACTATTATTTTAATGACGATGCATGCTGCAAAAGGTTTAGAATTTCCCGTTGTGTTTATTATAGGGATGGAAGAAAACATTTTCCCACATTCTCGTTCTCTTGAGGATTCTGAGGAAATGGAGGAAGAACGGCGCCTCGCTTATGTCGGCATAACTCGAGCAGAACAAAAATTATTTTTAACATGTGCAAGCTCTCGGACGATTTTTGGACGTTCAAGCTATAATGCACCTTCCCGTTTTTTAAGGGAAATTTCAGAAGAAGTTTTGGAGCCAATCTCTAAATCTTTCTCTTCAAACTACACGGATGCAGATGCATTACCATTTCAATCTAATCGATATGATCGTGCACCAAAAAAACGTACCCTTGGCGAAATACAAAAGCCAAGCTCACAACTTTCTCGCTTACAGTCAACTGGTGGCGAACAACATGGTTGGAAAGTCGGCGACAAAGTACTCCATGGAAAATGGGGAACCGGTACAGTTGTTAGCGTTAGAGGGGAAGGAGAAGGAATGGAACTGGACATTGCATTCCCTCAATTAGGTATTAAACGATTACTAGCAAAATTTGCCCCGATAACAAAAGGGTAGGAGGAACTATATGAACAATATTGAACAAAGAGTAGCAGAGCTTAATACATTGCTTCATGAATATGGCTATGCCTACTATGTTTTGGACAAACCGATTGTCTCTGATGCTGTGTATGATCAATTACTACACGAATTAATTGCGCTTGAACAAGCAAATCCTGCACTGATTTATCCGGATTCACCAACGCAGCGTGTAGGAGGGGCCGTACTGGCAGGTTTCCAAAAGGTCACGCATACTTACCCAATGTTAAGTTTATCTAATGCTTTTAATGAAAGTGATTTACGAGACTTTGACCGGAAGATTAGACAGGCAATCGGGGATGATTTTTCTTATGTATGCGAGTTAAAAATTGATGGACTTGCGATTTCTCTACGTTATGAAAACGGTATATTTGTACAAGGTGCAACTCGTGGTGATGGGCAAGTTGGAGAAGATATAACAGCCAACTTAAAAACAATTCGTGCGATTCCATTACGTTTAAAAGAGCCCGTTACTATTGAAGTGCGCGGCGAGGCATATATGCCGAAAAAATCATTCGAAAGCTTGAATACTTTACGAGCTGAAAAAGGCGAGGAGTTATTTGCGAATCCACGTAACGCGGCAGCAGGTTCATTGCGTCAGCTAGATCCTAAAATAGCTGCGAGTCGCCAATTATCGACATTTATTTATGCGATTGGTGGAGACGGAGAAGTATATGGTATCGATAGCCATAGTGAAATGCTTGATTACTTACAAAAGCTTGGCTTCCCTTCCAATCGTGAGCGTGAAACATGTGCAACAATTGACGACGTATTAACGTTTATAGAAAAGTGGACTGCTATGCGCAATGATTTACCATATGAAATCGATGGAATTGTGATTAAGGTCAATCGTTACGCGCATCAAGATGAGCTTGGTTTTACAGCTAAAAGTCCACGCTGGGCTATCGCTTATAAGTTCCCTGCAGAAGAAGTGGTTACAAAGCTGCTTGATATTGATTTAACAGTAGGACGTACAGGCGTGATTACACCAACAGCTATATTAGAGCCAGTACAAGTAGCTGGTTCAACAGTTGGGCGCGCTTCCTTGCACAACGAAGATTTAATTCGGGAGAAAGATATTCGCATTGGGGATACCGTTATTATTCGAAAAGCCGGCGATATTATCCCTGAGGTAGTCGGAGTCCTATTGGAACAGCGACCTGCAAACGCAGTACCATTTGAAATGCCAACAAACTGTATTGCATGTGATAGCGAGCTAATCCGTTTAGAAGGAGAAGTGGCATTACGTTGTGTAAATCCAGCTTGCCCCGCACAAATTGCAGAAGGGATTAAGCATTTTGTTTCACGTAATGCGATGAATATTGATGGACTTGGTGAAAAAGTGGTCGAACAATTACTACGAGAAGGTTATATTCATAATGTAGCAGACCTTTATTTATTGCAAGTCGAGCAACTAATTAAGCTGGAACGAATGGGGCAAAAATCAGCTACTAATTTAGTGGAAGCAATAGAACGATCAAAAGAAAACTCTTTAGAACGTTTATTATTTGGGTTAGGCATTCGTCATGTTGGGGAAAAGGCAGCAAAAATACTAGCAGAGCAGTATGAAACAATGGAAGCACTTATGAAGGCAACCGTGGATGAGCTGACAGCTATTTTTGAAATCGGTGAAAAAATGGCTGATTCTGTTGTGACGTATTTTGCTAATGAGGATGCACGTCTTTTAATTAAACGATTAGCAGACGTTGGTGTTAATATGGCCTATAAAGGAAAGAAAATCCAAATTGAAGCAGGAGCAAATCCGTTCGCAGGGAAAACGATTGTGCTAACAGGTAAATTAGAGCAATTGACACGTAACGAGGCAAAGGCGAAAATAGAAGAATTAGGCGGAATTGTAACAGGTAGTGTAAGTAAAAAAACAGACCTTGTTATTGCCGGAGAAGATGCTGGTTCTAAGCTCGAAAAAGCACAAAGTTTAAGTATCGAAATTTGGGATGAACAACGCCTAATCGAACAATTACAACAGTAAAGGAGTTTGGACGAATGATTCGATTTCGCTGGATGTCAGCGATTGTAGCGACTGTGTTACTCGCTGGATGTACGCCTTCGAT
>DEQI01000153.1:0-2155 GCA_002360295.1 Planococcaceae bacterium UBA3370 | reverse complement strand
AATATTTATACGAAATATGATATGAAAGAAGTAGAAAAAGGGCTAATGCGCATTTCGCAAAATGAGTTTAATACGGAAGATTATTACTTCCAAGAAGGGCAATATTTATCGGCTGATACAGTGAGCAATTGGTTAGCACGTGTCAATCAAACGGCAGATCTAAAGCCGGAATTACAAGGTCTCAATCCGTCAAGTCTAGATGCTAATGGAAATGAGCTAGATCCTGCTGTAAAGGCAGTGGAAGCGCCGATTTATTTAGCGCATATTGTTGAGCAAAACTATTTAACCATGACAGATGATAATAAAGTGAAATTAGCAGGAGTATCAATTGGGCTTGCATTAAATTCAATTTACTATTATCAAAAAGAACAATACGGGGAGTACTATGAACAGCCAATTCCAGAAGCAGAGCTAGTAAAGGCAGGAGAAGAGATTGCGGCAGAAGTATTAAGTCGCTTACGGGCACGTTCAGAGCTAGCGGAAGTACCAATTGTTATTGGGTTATTTAAGCAAGAAGCACGAAATTCCATTGTACCGGGAACATATTTTGAGTATAGTGTTGCAAAAGCTGGACAAAATAGTCTAGGAGATTGGGTGAAGATGGATGAGACATATGTTACATTCCCAATGTCATCTCCAGAGGATATTTACCGTGATATGAATACAAAATTCCAAAACTTTCAACAAGAAGTGGATGAGTATTTCTCTAACTTCACGAGTGTAATTGGTACAGGATTTTATCAAAATAAAAAGCTACAAAATTTAGAAATAGAAATACCGATTCAATTTTATGGTACAGCGGAGATCATAGGTTTCACACAATACATTACGGACTCTATGATCAAACAGTTACCAAAGGATATAGATATCACCGTCAGCATTACATCGGTAAATGGACCAGAAGTATTAATTAAAAAAGAACGTAATAATAATGAGCCATTTGTCCATATTTATGAGTGAAACCTCTAATAAGGGGCCGTCCTAAAGCTATTGGGACGCCCCTTTTTGTAAAGAACGAAGGCTACATAATTACGTTTGCTTACTAGCTAATACTTCGCTTTCGCTACACGAATTACCTGTTGTCCTAGGATATTTCGAGAAAGGTGCGCTAGCGACACGGAAATCAATCTTCCCTAATAGTGTTGAAATAGGGTTACTACTCACTTTATTACTTTAGTGTGACATAATGAATAGAAGTTACGTAAATTATTGCAAAGCTATGATTTTTAATATGAAAAATGTTATGATAATTAGCATGGTTGACTTTAAAACACTATTTTTCAAATGAGTTTTTCCTTTATTCGGAGGTGTAGAAAATGGCTAAATTAACAAAAGAGGAAGTAAAGCACGTTGCACACTTAGCGCGACTTGCCATTACAGAAGAAGAAGCGGAAAAGTTTGCAGAGCAATTAGGTAAAATTACTGATTTCGCAGAGCAACTAAACGAATTAGATACGACAAATGTAGAACCGACTTCACACGTTTTACCTTTAGTAAATGTACTACGTGAGGACGTAGCTGGACAAGGCTTGCCACGTGAAAAAATGATGTTAAACGTGAAAGAGCAAGAAGCTGGTCAAGTAAAAGTACCATCAATTTTAGACTAATCCTTAAAAGGAGGGCCCTTTATGACATTATTTGAACGCTCAGCGAAAGAGTTACAAGAAAGCCTACATAATGGCGAATTAACAATCGTTGACTTAACAAATGAAGCGTATGCACGCGTTGAAGCATTAGAAGACGATGTGCAAGCATTTTTAGCATTAAACAAAGAACAAGCAATCGCACAAGCGGCTGAATTAGATCAAGTACCATTTGAAGAGCGTGGACCATTATTCGGTTTACCAATCGGGGTAAAAGACAACATCGTAACAGAAGGGCTAGAAACTACATGTGCTTCTAAAATTTTAGAAGGTTTTATGCCAATTTACGATGCAACGGTTGTGAAAAAACTACGTGAAGCAGGTATGGTCACAATCGGTAAATTAAACATGGACGAGTTTGCTATGGGTTCTTCAAACGAAAACTCAGCATATAAAACGACAAAAAATCCATGGAATTTAGATCACGTACCAGGTGGTTCTTCAGGTGCCTCTGCAGCAGCTGTAGCAGCAGGTGAAGTGCCATTTTCACTTGGTTCAGATACAGGTGGTTC
>DEQI01000004.1:13027-14268 GCA_002360295.1 Planococcaceae bacterium UBA3370 | reverse complement strand
AAAAAAGAGAGCCAGCATACCGACCCTCTCATGTCATTATTTTTCTTCTTTTAAGCTAGCGATAAACTGGGATAATTCTTCAAGTTCCTCATCAGTACCAGTAAATGCACCAGCAGGCATTCCGCCACGACCATTCGTGATTACTTCTTTTACTTCCTCAGCAGTCAGTTCATTCCCTAATAACATAGGACCTGATACACCTGCTAAATCACCACCGTGACATCCAATACATGAAGCTTGTGCTTGATAAATTTCATATCCAACAGACGTTTCATCAATTTCGATATCAGGTAATAAACCTAAATCTTTATCAGTAATTACACCTTGAGCTTTTGCAGCTTCCCAGTCATGGTTTGCTACAGATTCCCAAGTTAAGTAAATCATTGCTGCAAAAGCAAGTAGCATAAATGCTGTTGGTAATGGACGTTTAGATGGACGACGCTCTGGCGTCGTATCTAAGAATGGTACAAGTGCTAAAGCACCAAACGCTAAACCTGGAATAACAATTGCTCCAATTACATTATATGGACCCGAAGCAAATGAATATTTTAACAATTGATACATGAATAAGAAATACCAGTCCGGTAACGGAATATATGAAGCATTTGTTGGGTCTGCCGGTCCTTCAAGTGGTGAAGGGTGAGCGACAGTTAATATTAAGTATCCAATTAAGAATACAGCGCCTACCATCCATTCTTTTAATAAGAAATCAGGCCAAAAAGCTTCTGTTTTCCCCGGATACTCGGAATAATCTTTAGGCTTGTTCGGCATACGATTATTTGTCGTAACACGCGAATCCCCTACGAATTTCATCCCTTTTCCGCGATGCATATTGTCCCCTCCTTAAGAAATCATAAAAACATTGTTACTAATCATAGTGGTCCTGAAATACCTTGACGACGAATCATCACAAAGTGAGCTGCAAGTAGAGCAAATAGTGCAGCAGGTAAGAAGAATACATGAATTGCAAAGAAACGAGTTAATGTTTGTGCACCAAGAATTGCCGTATCACCCGCTAAAAGTACCTTAATCATTTCACCAATAAATGGTACAGAAGCTGCGATTTCAATACCTACTTTTGTAGCAAACAATGCTTTCATATCCCAAGGAAGTAAATATCCTGTGAAGCCTAATCCAAGCATTACACCAAAAATACCTACACCAACAATCCAGTTTAATTCACGAGGTTTTTTATAAGAACCTGTGAAGAATACACGAAGCGTATGTAAGAACATCATTAC
>DEQI01000004.1:9465-12862 GCA_002360295.1 Planococcaceae bacterium UBA3370 | reverse complement strand
AAGAACGTTAATCCACCGAAACAGTAAACAAATGCAGAAAAGTGATGTGCAGGGTTTACGTGCTCTGGCACTTCATGGTCGGCAATATCACGCCAAATAGGAGTAATATCTAAACGCTCATCGACCCAATCATAAATTTTATTTAGCACTGATGTCGTACCCCCTTACTATTAGCTTTTAAAAGTATTTGCGATCTTTTTCCCAAGCATTAAATAACCATCTTTTTCTGAAATTTCATACTGATCTAGTGGTCCTGTCGGTGGTGTTCCCGCAATGTTCACACCATCTTTTTCATAACGCCCTCCGTGACAAGCACAGAAGAATTGATCTGGGTGAGCTGAATCCCCAGCCCAGTTTACAGTACAACCTAAGTGTTTACATACTGGTGAAAGTGCTACAATTGTGTCTCCACTTTTATAAACCCAGGCCGCTTCAGTTACGTCTGATTTATACCATGCATCCACTTGCTCAAATGTGAAATCTACTTTAATTGGTTCTTCTGTAATATCTGCAATTTTTTGACTCGTAAGTACAAAATCGCCTTCTGCTTTTGTTTGAAGTACAGGGTCAATTGCGAAACGTACCATTGGCATTAACATACCAGCCGCCATAAATCCCCCAACACCTGTTAAAGTGTAGTTTAAAAACTGGCGTCGTGTAACTCGATTACTCATCCTTTTCCCCCCTCTAACTCAAAGGTCAGCCCTTCCAATTGATATCATAATTTTACAAATTGTAACACTAGGACATATATATGATATATCAATAAAATAGGCAGGTCAATATTGCACGCAATCGTTTTATCCAGTTTGTGAACATTTCATGAAAGAATTTCCTATTGTTTCGACCATGCTAAAGTTAGACTCGGAATAACTTGTTTTAACTGATCTTCCAAAATTTTTTGCTTCACTGTTTTATCCATAGATTCCATTGGAATAGGCGGTAGCCAAATAATATGTAATTCATCCTGCAAGCTTGTCCAATGATGATCACAAGTAACAAAGAAAACATGTTTAAAACCATTTTTTAGTAATGTTTCTTTTAGCACAATAATATCTACTTGATGGTGCATTTGTTCTATGTATGTAAATGGAGGGATTAACATTAATCTTCCTTTAAATTGTTGTTCAATAAAAGCAGTCAAGGACATTAAGTATTCTGCAGCAGAACTGCATTGTTTTATGGAATTATCTTCGAAGTTAAGACTTAATAAAGGTACTATAGCTGTATCAATAAACTGTTTTTGTGCTTGAAATTGTTCTACATCCTTCACATTAAAAAACATCATTTTCTCCTCCAATAAAGCATTGAAGTTCGATTTATAACCGAACTTCAATGATTGTTTACTGCTGTGCATGCTGTATTGCTTGTAATAAACTCGATAATTCAAAGAAACGTTCTTTATTTCCTTGATCAAGCGCCTCATCAATTTCTTTTAAAATTCTTTCTTCCTGAAAAGCACGCATACTATTTTTTAGTAACTGTTCCGCTATTACACGATCCTTTTCACTAATGTGCAAATACTTTGGCATATAAGGATTTTCCTCTAATACGGCTAAATACACACGGTGCGGTGGAATGCTAGGAAAATTAATTTGTATATACATTACATCATCTGGATTCAAGCGCAGGTCATGAAAGGATTTTTCCGCATCAGCAGTCATAATATTGCCTTTGTAAAAGCGGAATGGTACTCCATTGCTATCAACAGAAGACATCACTATTGCCCGTGGGCAATAGTGTGCTTCTTCGACAAAATGAACCTTCTCAAGTAATTTGTCATCACTTAGTAAATAATTTAAAATCCATACGCATTCACGGCGCTTTAATTGATAATTTTTTAAAAACCAACGTACAAAATTTTTTTTATCCGAAATCGGGACCGATGATGTCATATACAATGCCCCCTTCATTCAAAACTATCGTATAAATCCATCCATTGGTGTTCAGCAGGCTGTAGCTTCATTAACTGCTCAACAACTTCCTTCGCCTCGTCACGCTTACCATCTTCAATAAGGAAATAAGTATAGGCTTCTAAAAATTGCGGATCTTCCTTAAATTCATTATATGCGTCCTTATAAATTTCGTATGCTTTTTCAAATTGCTCGTCCTTGTTATATGCATTAGCCACTATTGGATATAAGGCCACCCATTCAAACTGATCTTGTTTTAATTGCTCATATAAATCAATAATAGCTTCATAGTTTTCTTCTTTTGCAAATATGGACATTAACACTAAAATAGCTTCCATATATTCAGGATCTAATGCAATGGCTTGCTGTAAATGCTCAATTGCATTGTTGACATCCCCATTTTTCAACGCTATTTTACCTGCGAATAAAAATAAAGCTTTATCATATTCATCACGCACAAGACCCTCTTTAATAACTGAATATGCACGTTTATTATCTTCTAGCATTGTATAGCATTCTGCTAATAATAAATACGCTGAGAAGTAATCTGGATCTAATTCTTTTAAATCTTCTAACTGCTTAATTGCTAATTCATATTTTTGTATTTGGAATGCCGCATAAGCAGAGCCAAAAAGTAGATCTGGTGATACTTCGTCTTCTAGAGCTTCCATATAATAGTCTAATGCAGTTTCATAGGCTGCACCAGCTCGATATACTTCAGCTAAACGTGCTACTAATGAAACGCCCGCAAACGTTTTTTCAATATCATATAATTCTTCATAGATGCGTGCTGCTTCTGTAAAACGCCCAGTTTCAAATAATAATTCTGCTTTAGCAAACTGTAGTAATGGCTCAGTAGGTAAAATTTCTAACGCTTCATTAATACGTTGCTCTGCTACCTCAAACAAACCTTGCATTTGATAGTAGTCTGCCAAAACGAGTAAAGCTTGTGGATATTCTGATGCTTGAGAATCTATCGATAATAACATTTCTAACGCATCATCCTCTTCTCCCATCTCCATTTTGACAGTTGCACGGTCTATCGTGATTTGTGCTTCTTCAGGGAATAAAAATTGCAAATGCTCGAATACTCGGTCTGCTTCATCTAAAAAGCCATACTGCATAAACATTTCCGCACATTCATATTGTTCAGCTGGTACTGCGTTCATTAAGAAAGATTCTAATAACTCGTCCATTTGCTGTAGATTTCCATCTTGCATTGCTTGCATTAATTCATTTATTGTGGTCAATTAACTCACCTTTTCTTTATTTGTCCTTCTTTATGCTACATGACATCCTCTCATCTAACAAGGAAAAAGTGTCTGCTATTCTAGGTATCAAGCACAAAGAAAGTAGTCCAAAATTTCATTAGTAGACAAGCGTGTTGATTTTCCTTTCAGTTACTTGTAGTTTTAGAAAACGTTGATTTCCACTACGGTTGACTCGCTTTCCGCAGGCACGGCTTCAACTAATTTATTTCGGCT
>DEQI01000004.1:2047-9430 GCA_002360295.1 Planococcaceae bacterium UBA3370 | reverse complement strand
TTCAGCTCGTGCTGTTCCTGCAGGAGTCGAGTCACCTTCGCTCCAATCAACTATAAAGTGTCTTTTATTGATTATTCTACTAAAGAGATTAAACTTTTCACTTACTAATTTATAGATAATCAACACACTTTATTAGTAGAAATACTATAATGTCCTTAAATAGAGCAATCTAAAAAAGGCCACTCCTTTTGGATTAGTGTGGGAAGGCTAAGAGCATCACTTTGTATGATAAAGCTTTCATGACCAACATCACGTTGGCCTCAGCCTTAACCCTTGCTAATGTCACTAACATATTAATGATTAGTAGTGAGTACACGAATAAAGTGTTAAAGAAAAAGGATGTCCAGATTATTCATTTTTCTAGACATCCTTTTGTGTACTATTTTGTAGTTAACTTTTCTACATGCTCAAAAAATGAGGGATAGGACACTGCTATGCAAGCTGCATCATCAATCGTTACTTCACCTTCTGTAATAAGTGCTGCAATAGCTCCCATCATACCAATACGGTGATCTCCGTATGATTGAAGGTTTGCACCATGTAAAGGTGTAGGTCCATTAATAATCATACCGTCATCTGTTGCTTCGATATTTGCACCTAGTTTTTTCAGCTCTGTTACTACCGCTGTAATTCGGTCTGTTTCTTTTACTTTTAATTCTTCAGCATCCTTAATAATTGTCGTGCCATTTGCTTGTGTTGCAAGGAGAGCCAATACTGGTATTTCATCAATTAAACGTGGAATCATGTCACCCTCAATTGTCATAGCTCGTAAGTTAGATGATTGAATCGTTATCGTCGCTGTCGGTTCAGCTGCTAACTCATCATCTACTACCACTGTCATGGCTGCCCCCATCTCTGCTAAGACGCTTAATACGCCATCACGCGTTGGGTTCACGCCTACATTTTCTAATGTAATACAGCTATTTTTTGTGATAGCACCAGCTACTAAGAAAAAAGCAGCAGAAGAAATATCACCTGGTACATTGACATGTGTAGCCGTTAATTTTTGTCCGCCCTCAAACGAAATGATACCGTCTTCTACATGCACTGTTGCACCAAACTGTTGTAGCATTCGCTCCGTATGATCACGTGAAACCTCACTTTCACGAACAATTGTCGTTCCTTCTGCACGTAAAGTGGCCAATAAAATGGCCGATTTTACTTGAGCGCTAGCAACAGGCATTGTGTAATCAATCGCTTGTAATGCTGTCCCCTGAATAGCAAGCGGTGTATATTGTCCATTTTCTCGTCCTGCTATTTGTGCCCCCATTAAACGTAATGGGTCAGCTACACGTCGCATTGGTCGCTTACCAATGGATGCATCTCCAGTCATCACGGTATGTAATTTCGTACCTGCTAATATACCGAGCATCAATCGTGTCGTTGTACCTGAATTACCTGTATACAACACTTCTTTCGGTTCTTCCCATGCATCTATTCCTGGGCTATTAATCGTTACATTTGTACCGTTAACATCGATTTGTACTCCTAGCTTGCGGAAACAATCAATTGTACTTAAGCAATCTTCACCAAGTAAAAATCCTTCCACAGTTGTAGTACCCTGTGCAATCGCACCGAACATGATGGAGCGATGTGATATAGATTTATCACCAGGAACAGTGATTGTTCCTTGTAGACTTGGGTGTTGGTAATTCATCGTTTTAGAAGACATAAAAATTCCCCCTTTAAAAAATGCAAAAAGTACATATCGCACTTTTTGCTTTTACATTGTATTAAAACTCTTTACTTATGAAATATATGTTTCAATATTGCCTCGACTCGTAATGCATTTTGCAGCGCGTTCACGATCTTCTGCATTTTGAAAACTAATGACTAAAATACCGAATATATCTTCTCTAGCTTCCACAATTCGGATATTCGTAATGCTAATGTTTTCCTCAGCTAAGTATCCCGTAATTTCTGAAATGACCCCCGGATAATCTGGTACATCCACATATAGATCAAATGAAGTATAAAATGCTCCTGCTGAGATTGGGAGATCATCACGGAATTCTTTTGCACGTGCAAAATATTGCTCAATTAACGAAATATCACCCTCACTCAACAAGCTTTTCACGGCATCCATTTCTCTCATCCACTGTTCTAATTGGCCAATTAATTCCTGACGATTTTGAATCGTTATATCACGCCATAATAACGGATTACTTGATGCAATACGAGTAATATCGCGAAAACCTCCTGCTGCAAGAGAGCTTGTCATCGGAAAATGGGCATTTTCTTGATATAACTGGTGCACAAGTGATGCTGCTACTATATGTGGAAAATGACTGACAACTGCTGTCATATGATCGTGCTCACTAGCAGCCACTCTAATCATTTTTCCGTGTGTATATTTCAGTAAGTTTTCCAGGTTTTCAATCGCTTGTTCCTCTTCGTCCTCATGAGGAGTCAACATATAATAAGCATTTTCAAAAAGATGAGGCTTAGCCGCTGTAATACCACTTTTATGAGAGCCAGCCATTGGATGTCCCCCTATAAAAGTGATACCTCTAACACGTAATGATTGTGCTTGTTCCATGATCAAGCTTTTTGTACTACCTGTATCCGTCACAATCACATTTTCTTTTAAAGGCCATGTTGTTAGTTTTTCCATCCAGTCAATCGTCGCATTCACTGGCGTTCCGAAA
The DNA here is from genome assembly GCA_002360295.1 of Planococcaceae bacterium UBA3370. Classification (GTDB taxonomy): domain Bacteria; phylum Bacillota; class Bacilli; order Bacillales_A; family Planococcaceae; genus Metasolibacillus. Next base: position 6,782 of record DEQI01000004.1, on the reverse strand, counting down.
ATGATGAAATCTATTTTATGTGCCACCTCTTGTGGATGCTCTACCACTTCATGTACAACATTTAATGTTTTGGCCAACACACGTGTTTGTGTAAATGCATCATAGCCATACACCTTTGTTTGTGGCGCTTTTTGTAAAGCTAGAGCAATAGATCCACCGATTAACCCTAACCCAATCACTAAAACATTTTTTGTCACGCAAAAACACCTTGTTCCTGTAATACTTCTTCTAATATGGATAGGAATTTAGCATTTTGCTCTTCCGTACCAATTGTGACACGAATATAGGTAGGTGCGCCTAACGCTGCTCCACTACGTATAATAAATCCACGTTTCATCATCTCTTCAAATATAACATGACTATCCGCTTTGACTTCAAATAAAATGAAGTTCGTTTGAGATGGATAGTAATGTAAGCCGTGTTTTTCACAAAATGCAACATATTGAGCCTTCCCTTTTTCATTTTCTTGACGGCAATACTCGATAAAGTCTTGATCTTCTAGAGCAATCATCGCAACAGACTGACTAAGAACGGTATTATTAAACGGTGCACGTACTGGGTCAAGCTTGGCAATTACTTCTTCCTGTGCAATACCATAACCAACTCGGAATGCTGCCAGACCATACGCTTTTGAGAAAGTGCGAAGTAAAATTAAATTTGGATATTGTTTGTAATAAGGCAAAGTATCTTTGTAAGATGGGTCATTTACATATTCGATATACGCTTCATCTACAACAATTAATACATGTGAAGGTACTTTCGCTAAAAATGCTTGTAGCTCTTCATCTGTAACAATAGTGCCTGAAGGGTTATTGGGATTACATACCCATACAACTGAAGTATTGTCATCAATTGCTTCTAACATCGCTTGTAAATGATGGCGTCCTTCAATTAAAGGGACCTTTCGTACTTCTGCCCCTTCAATATCTGCATTATGCCAATACTGAGAAAAAGATGGGTCAGCCATTACTGTATTCACACCCGGATACAACAATGCACGCGTAATGATAGCAATTAAATCATCCGAACCATTTCCAAAAATCAGTTCTGTTTCTTTCACTTTGTAATGATTAGCTACTGCTGTACGTAAGCTTTGAGCATATCCATCTGGATAAATTGCATAATTAGTGCGATCCGATTGTAAAAACTCTTTCACTTTTGGTGAGCTACCAAATGGATTTTCATTAGAAGCAAGTTTTACCACTTCATCTAAACCATACATTTTTTTCACTTCGTCAATCGGTTTACCTGGCTGATATGCTTTCATACCGTGTAATTGTTGTTTCCATTTCATTTTGTACTGTCCCTCTTTCTCTACTATTTTCGCACTAAATCTGGTCGTAATTTTACTGCATCATTCAAATAAATATGCTGTATTTCTTTTTGTGTACTTTCCGTATTGACATGCATAAGTACACGAATACATAACGGCAATGCACCTGCTACATCCATCTCATGCATACACATGATCGGTACATATTGCCAACCGTCTAATGTACGCACCGCTTTAGCTGGAAAAGCAGAAGTAATATCAGGTGTTGTTGTTATTGTTACTGAAGCAATAGTTTCTATATCAATGTGATTAGATCGAACAATTTCTTGTACTAACTGTGCTGTCGCTTCCCACACAAGCTCCGGCTGATCCGATTCAATCGTTGTCGCCCCTCTTACTCCACGAATCATTTAAGCACCTCCGCTATTAATTTTCTATATGTTGCATCGATTTTTCGACACTCTTCTAGTTCTATTTTTTGTATAAACGGGTGCCCGACTTCTTGTAAAAGGACAAATTGAAGTTCACCATATTCTGCTTTTTTATCTTTTAACAAATAATTAGTTAACTCATCAAATGAATAGTCTTTAATAGCCGCAAATGGATAGCCATTACTTGCAGCATATTGTAAAAATCTCTCTGTGAAATCACGTGTAATGTTGCCATAGCGCTCACTTAACAATAAACAATAGACTAAGCCGATCATGACCGCTTCACCATGCGCTAAGCCACCGTAGCCAGCTGCCGCCTCTACAGCATGTCCATATGTATGCCCTAAATTTAAATATTTACGGACAGATTGTTCAGTTTCGTCTTGCTCTACAATCGTTGCTTTTACACGAATACCTGAAGCTAAATGCTGTGCAAGCAGGTCCTCTGATAAGTTAATAATTGGTCCACTCTTCATTAAATCTTCTAACCAGTTGGCATCAGAAATAAGTGCATGCTTAATGACCTCGGCGAAACCTGATAATACTTCTCTTTGTGGTAAGCTCCCTAGCAAAGTTGTATCATATAGCACGGCTTGTGGCTGATAAAATGCGCCAATCATATTTTTTCCTAGCGGATGATTAATGGCCGTTTTGCCTCCAACAGCTGAATCATGAGCTAAAATGGTTGTTGGTACTTGTATAAAAGGAATGCCTCGCATATATGTTGCTGCTACGAAACCTGCTAAATCACCAACCGCTCCACCGCCAAATGCTAGTATAAGAGATTTACGAGTACATTGCTGTTCAAGCAAAAATGTATGTACCGCTTCATAATTGCTGAAGTTTTTACAGCTCTCTCCTGCTGGCATGACAAATACTTTGAAGTCAAAAGGTGCACTTGTCGTAAAGTAAGTTTCTTGCGCTTCCCAAACATGTGCATCCGTCAGCACTATCATTTTATCTGCTTTGTCAAATAACTCTTTATATGTTTGAAACGCTTGTGCTAATATGTTTTTCCCAATAACGACTTCATATTGGTGTGATGCCGTTTTCACTGAAATATTCATATTAAAACTCCTTTGTATAACGGCGCATTTCTTCAAGTTGTGCCTGTAATTGTGGCAATTGATCGCTCTGGAATTGGTCTACAATGACACTAGCTATTTCCCATGCAATAACATGCTCAGCTACGATTGATGCAGCAGGTACAGCACAGCTATCAGAACGTTCTACGCTTGCTTTAAATGGCTCTTTCGTTTCAATATCAACACTTTGTAATGGTTTATATAAAGTAGGAATTGGTTTCATTACTCCGCGCACAACAATCGGCATACCCGTTGTCATACCGCCCTCTAAACCACCTAATCGATTTGTTGCTCGACGATAGCCTTGTTCCTCATCCCAAATGATTTCATCATGTACTTGTGAACCTGGAAGACGTGCTGCTTCGAATCCAATCCCGAACTCCACCCCTTTAAAGGCATTAATACTCAGCATTGCTGCGGCTAATTTCGCATCAAGTTTACGGTCATAATGTACGTAAGAACCGATGCCAGCTGGTAACCCTTCAACGATCACTTCGACGACACCGCCGATAGAATCTCCCGCTTTTTTAGCAGCATCAATTGCTTCAACCATTTGGGCAGAGGCTGCTTCATCTACACAATAACAAGGATCTTGTTCTACAATTGCACGAATTTCATTCACTGATTTCCCCGCAATTAAGGTTGTATCCGCCTTGATTCCAGCAATTTCTGTTACATGTGCAACGATGGATATACCTAGTTCGTTTAATAATGCTTTTGCAACAGAACCTACCGCTACACGAACAGTCGTTTCACGGGCACTTGAACGTTCTAACACATTTCGAAGATCGCGGTGTCCATATTTCATTCCACCCACTAAATCTGCATGACCTGGACGAGGACGTGAAATTTGACGCTTTATTTCATTTGGATCTACATCTGGGGGTAATTGTTCGGCCCCCATAATTTTTGTCCAATGTTTCCAGTCATCATTTTTTACAACAAGGGCAACTGGCGAACCTAACGTTTTACCATGACGCACTCCTGCTACAATTTCGACTGTGTCTGTCTCAATTTGCATACGACGACCACGGCCATGTCCTCCTTGACGGCGTTTTAAATCATAATTAATTTTTTCTGCTTCTATAGGTAATAATGAAGGCAACCCTTCAATAATTGTCGTTAATTGTGGTCCATGTGACTCTCCTGCAGTTAAGTAACGCATAAACACTTTCTCCCTTCAACTCGCTAAAGTATGTATTTTTCACTATAACATATTTCATTTGAAATAACAGTATGATTTATGTAGGAATTGGATTTATTTATGAATATTCGGAAACTTTTGTAGAAAAAAATAAAATTTCAATTAAAAGGCATCATCATTTCGTTTTTATAAAAGTACTACCCTTACAAATAATAAAATACGCCTTTCGTAAATGCACGAAAAGCGTTGTTTTTAAAGGAATGGCTAAAACTAGCGCGATGTACGAACATGTAAGTAGCTTATTTTTTTCGATAAAAGAATGTATCTTCGACTTCAAAGCCGTAACGTGCTGGATTAAAAATTTGCTCAGTAGAACCAACAAATAAAATGCCACCTGGTCGCAGTGATTTGCTAAAGTTTGCATAAATTTGATCTTTTGCTTCCTCAGTAAAATAAATCATCACATTGCGACAAACAATTAAGTCGAAATTCGATTCATAAGGATCTTTTAGCAAATTATGTTTTTTAAACGTAACCGTACGCTTTATTTCTTCTTTTACTTTATAAAATGGCCCTTCCTTTTCAAAATACTTCGCTTGTACATCCTTTGGCACCTCAGCTAAAGAACGCTCAGGATATAAGCCTAGTTTCGCTTTTTGAATCACATTTTCGTCTATATCTGTTGCCAGTATTCCGATTTGCGATAATGGCAAGTGATGCGATAATACCATCGCTAAGCTATACGGCTCTTCTCCTGTTGAACAGGCTGCACTCCATATTTTAGGACGTTTATTTGATTGCA
>DEQI01000004.1:546-1901 GCA_002360295.1 Planococcaceae bacterium UBA3370 | reverse complement strand
ACGAAATTTCGAAATCCTCTTTTTTCATACAAAGATGTAAGCCGACGCTTCATTTGCGCTTCTTTGTATAGTGCTAAATCAATCCCTGTTCTACGTTTAATCCCATCGATAAATTGTTCGTAATCTGACATTGACCTATCTACCCCTCAAACCATTGTACTACTATTATAGCGGAAAATAGATGCTTCTGAAATACTAATTCAATTGATACTGCTAGTTTCTTCTTAAGTTTATTGGTTTAAACACTTTTTTTCATCTCTATTAACTGTTGTTTTTGATGCTCTAGGTCCATTTTCATTTTTTCTGTTTCCATTTCAAACGTTTCTAAACGTATTTTCTCCAGCTCAATTTCCTTATCAGTAAGCTTTATGTGTAGTTTCATTTTCGAACGATTATGTGCAGTAAGAATGGCAATAATCGGTATCGACGCACCCATTACGATCGCAACGATAGCAATAATTATTCCTCCCATGAAATGCCTCCTTTTATTTCTTCCTATCAAGTAAAGCTTGTTTTGACTGTTCGAGCTCTATCCGCATTCTCTCTGTTTCATTAACGTAATTTTCCATTTTCAACTTTTCCAATTCCGTTTCTTTTTCAATCATTTGCAATTGGATATTCATAGAAGAGCGCTTATGCTTCGTTACAATGGCTACAATTGGAATAGATACGATTAAAAGCATTGTGCCTAAAACAATAATAATATCTTCCATATCATTCTCCCTTTCAATGATCGTTTCGCTTCATTTCGATTAATGCTTGCTTTGAGTGTTCAAGCTCTAAACGCATTTTTTCTGTTTCGATTTCAAACGTTTCTAAACGCAATTTTTCTAATTCAATTTCTTTTTCAATTCTTTTTAATTCTATTTTTTTATTTTTCGATATCATTTCAGTAATAGTAGCCGTAATTGCAATTAATGCAATAGCAATCCACATCCACATGTTGTCATCATCCTTTCTATAAATGATTATACGATATTTCCGTATATTAGTTTCATTTTTAAGGAATTCTGCAACTAATTTACATTTAAATGTAACTATCTATAATAGTTTGAGCCATGAATCTTCATCTCAAATTATTGTTTCATCTCAAGTAATTTTTGTTTTGAATGTTCAAGATCTATACGCAATTTTTGCGTTTCAATTTCAAAAGTTTCTATTCGTAATTTTTCTAATTCAATTTCTTTTTCAATTCGTTTTACATCCGTTTTTTTATTTTCTGAAATCATATCAGTTATGATAGCAGTGGTCGCTATCATAGTAAACGCACTGGCTATAATGATCGTAATCGTAATCCACAATGGTTCATCACCCTTTCAATAGTTAAAATATTGTATTATTTTCCATATAAAAAA
>DEQI01000004.1:0-480 GCA_002360295.1 Planococcaceae bacterium UBA3370 | reverse complement strand
TCTGATTTGCCTTTTGGGATACTTAAGCTTTTCCAATCTGCATTCTTTATTTGTTTCCCAATATAAACGATTTGCCCAATATGATAAGCATAGTGAGCTAATTGTCTTTCAATGGCCTCTAGTACTAAATGACTTTCCCCACGAATCTTGACACTCTTTAATAAATCTTTTTCACTTAGATTATTTAATGCTTCAAAAAGAGTATGCCACCCTTTTTCTAAAGTTGCTATCAATTCCTTTTTAGAAGATATGTGATCAACAAATTCCTGCTCACGATTTCTATTAGGCTTCTCCCCATCAGAGTTTAGGAAATCCGTCCATCTTGATACCATATTACCGCTTAAATGCGTTACAATAACGGCAATACTATTGGATTCGTTATTAGGCATCCAATGTATATCATCTTCAGATAATTGCTCAATTGCTTTATCTCCGAGACTTTTAACACTCTTAAACCTTTCTTTAATTATCCTTAAATAT
>DEQI01000164.1 GCA_002360295.1 Planococcaceae bacterium UBA3370 | reverse complement strand
TACAACTTATTAATAAATAAGTGACAAACTAGTACTAAAGTAGTGAAATGGCGCTTATTAAAAAATAAGTCGTATATCAAATTCGAGATTTCAGAAAAAGGAAGATTGTTAATGTTTTATAAATAATTTAGTTTACCACCGAAAGTCAGCGTTGACCGCAACATTTGCGTTATGTAAAAAAATATTCACTGAAATTGGTGAATACTATTTATGAATATATCGTAAATTATAATTTCTTTAGTTGTAAAATAATGTATACTACTAATTGATAGATAGGAACGTTTGCATACATAACATCAGTCATCTTTTGTAATCCAATACGAATGAATAAAGGGTGATTTACTATGCTAATTGCTGAAGCGAGGCTTGTTAAAAATGCAGAGGAAAAGCTAGTCAATATTCAGGAAGTATCGAAACAACAGTATGATCATAATTTCCGCGGTTTTTTATATTGTCCAACACCTGACTGTCCAGCAAAGCTAGTTTATATCAATAGTGATAGGGCACATTTCCGCACATGGAAATATAATTCACATCATGAAAGCTGTACCTATCATTTTGATAGAAGATGGGAAGAGCGGGATTATCAATTTGTAGATGTAACGGTTGGCTTTGAATTTGAACGTCGTCAAGTCGCATTAAGTAGGGCTTACCGATTGATGAGATATCCTGGAAAGTTATCAGCAATAAAAACTGTAAATAGAACAACAGTACCTGTGCGAAAGCCGACAGTCATAAAGCGTAAAGGGCAAACAGGTATCCAAACAACTTTATTTGATGATGAAACATGGCAAGGCTTAAAGAGGAAAAGAACGCCTTTAAGAAGCAAATACGTTTCTAAAATTAATGAAAATGATATTGGAAAGCATAAACTCGTCATGGGTTATGTTCAAAAAGTAGAGCTTACAGCAGATGTTGCAAAAATTACGTTACTAGAAAGCGCCAAAGAGATTGATATTGTATTTGAACAAGCATTTTTTGCGGAATCAAAAAATAATAGCTATTTAAATAAATTTGAGGTCATTCAATATTTTGCCGAACAAACGCCAAAACCAACCTTTGCAGGAATTGGGGAAGTAAGATTTAATCGTTTAACGAACCGATACGAACATCAAATCTTCTTCGGTACTGATTTTAGGATTGAGAACTTGGACTTGTTGGTGTTATCCACAAAAATGACATTAAATGAGAAATATAAAAGTTAGAAGTTTCTACTAAAGTTAAATTTAGGAAGAATCTATATAAGCAAGTTATTTAAACAAAGGCGTGAATGTATAATAAATTTGTAATAAAAATAAAAAATTTAAAAAAAGCTACAGTCAAATGAATGGTTCAATTCAATTGACTGTAGCTTTTATTTATTTTGCTAAAAACATCGAAATGACCATTTCAAAGGAATAGACAAGCGCAGTGTTGATATCAAATTCATAATCGATTAATTCGGTTTCAAATGCTTGATTAATAATAGATGTTAAAAGAAAAATTAATAAATCAGCTACGTGATCTTCATCAATGATTGCTGGAGACGTGGGGAACTTAGGTATTTTATTTATAAAGATGCCTTTTTCTACACCTTCATTATAAATTTGTTTGACATAGGTTCTTCTTCGTTCACTAAACTCTTTGAATTTGTTCCAATCATCAGGAGAATATTTTCTTAGTTCATTTAAGTATTCTTTTTTCAGCATTTTAATGTGATAAAGATAAAATACTGCTCGTAATTTTTCTACATAGTCACTTTCTTGATTTACATGATTTTTTAATTCCTCACGATCATCCTCAATAATTGAATCAATAATTGAGCTAACTAATTCGTTTTTTGTCTTAAAGTGTTGATAAATCGTACGTTTACTAATGCGTATATTTTGGGCTATTTCGTCCATTGTGAATTTACGAAAGCCGTATTTTTCAACCAATTTCTTTCCTTCTTCTATAATCTGTTGATTAACATTCATGTTATTACTCCTTAAATAAATACTCTTAAAAATTTACTCATATATCGTGAACAAAAAATAGATTTTTTCAGCATTACTCCATTTAATAATAGCAATATTATCAAAAAAATGTATGAAAAACGATGGGAAATGTATTATATAACAACTGCTCCCAAAACAAAACATAACACTTTATATTCTTTTTATCAAAATCAACGCTTGACAAATTTAATAATCGTTCGAGTAAATCAAGTCTATTTAACAATATAATGCTAAATTATCAAAGAAAAAGGTTGAGTTGTCTAGCGGACTTGACCTTGGAAAAATTTTTTAAAAAGAAAACTAGAAAACTATTGAAAGTTTTTTAGTTTCCTGATATTATTCTGTGTGTAGAAAGAAAATGTCTTAAACAGGCGCCGAAAATGAGACAAATTTAAATTTGGAAGGTCTGATCTTAACTAATTAATTTCACGAAATGGTTATACCATATTTACTTGTAAGTTGAATTTAATGAAGAAGATTACTTAAAGATACTGGGGGAATTAATATGTCAATTAGTAACTGGACAGAAAAAATACCATACGAAAAAATTATTGAATGGAGAAGACATCTTCATCAAAATCCAGAGTTATCATTTAAGGAGTTTAAGACATCTCAGTTTATTTATGATACGTTAGCTACTTTTCCAAATTTAGAGTTAAGCCGTCCTACAGAAACAAGCGTAGTAGCAACACTTGTTGGTGGAGCAGGAGAAGGACAAACAATCGCTTTACGTGCTGATATTGATGCACTACCAGTTACCGAAGAGGCAGAGGTAGATTTTAAATCAAAAGAAGAAGGAATTATGCATGCTTGTGGCCATGATACGCATACTGCCATGCTATTAGGTACAGCAAGTGTCCTTTCAACAATGAAAGACGAAATTGCTGGTACTGTTAAATTCATTTTCCAACATGCAGAGGAGCAAACTCCTGGAGGTGCACAAGAACTAGTTGATGCTGGTGTACTAGATGGGGTAGATGAAATTTACGGTATACATATTTTACCGAATTTAGAAGTAGGTTCTCTTGGCGTAACTTCAGGATGGGCTACTACAGCTGCTGATGGATTCTTCTTGAAAATTCAAGGTCGAGGTTCGCATGGTGCTATGCCAGAAAACTCAATTGACCCAATTGTTGTGGGTGCTGAAATGGTATCTGCTTTACAAACTGTTGTATCACGTAACGTTAAACCAAGCGAAATGGCGGTTCTAAGTATTGGTGAATTCCATAGTGGTCAAGCACCAAATATTATTGCAGATACTGCTCGTTTAAGCTGTTCAATTCGTACAACAAACGAAGCTGTTCGTGATTTAATGGAAAAACGAGTAAAAGAAATCATTGCAGGTGTAGCAGCAACTCACGGTGCTACATATGAACTAGACTATATTCGTGGTTATTCAGCGCTTTACAATAGCCCTGATTTAGCAGAAAAAGCGAAGGCAGCTGCTATTAAAGCAATCGGTGAAGAAAAGGTTTATGATGCACCAATGTTAATGGCAAGTGAAGACTTCTCAGCTTATACAAAAGTAACAAAAGGCTGCTTCTTATGGTTAGGTGGCGGTAAAGCAGAGCAAGGTTGTGGCTATATGAACCACCATCCTAAATTTAAAATTATTGAAGACTCACTATTTAACGGTGTAAAAGTAGAAGTTCAAATTATTTTAGATTTATTAGGTAAAGCTTAATTATTGTTAAAGTAGAATCAATCAATTTATTTTCAGGAATGTATAATTGTGGTTAATTCCACTATTATACATTCTAAATAGTAGATATTTTTTAGAATATTAATCTTCAACCCTATAATATTTTAATTTACTAGTCAACATAGAACATACACATATGGAGGAAATTAAAATGGCTAAAAGCAAAGGTAAAATGTTTTTCGGTTGGTGGATTGTAATTGCAATGTTCATGATCATGACATTCTTATACACACCAGCGATTAACTTAACTTCAATTTTTACTAACTCAGTAACAGAAGAACTTGGATTTAGCGCTTCAAGCTTCACACTATACTACACAATCATGGCTTTATCATGTATGATTGCCGCACCATTTGTAGGTAAGATTGCAAAAAAAGTAGATATCAGATTACTTATTGGTGTTAGTACTATTTTAGGTGCATTAGCATATTTAGCATTCTCACTTGCTCAAAATTTAATGACTTTCTATATTGCAGCTGTTCCACTAGGTATTTCTATTGCAGGTGCAGCGCTTATACCAACTTCTTTAATTATCACAAACTGGTTTAATGAAAAACGCGGTTTAGCGTTAGGTATTGCAATGGCAGGTAGTGGTTTTGGTGGTATCTTCTTAAGTCCACTTATGACAGCTATGATTGCTAACATGGGATGGAGACAAGCATATTTAGCTACTGCAATTTTAATTGTAGTAACAATTCTTCCGTTTGTTTTCACTGTAATTCGACTTACTCCTGCTGAAAAAGGACTTGCTCCACTTGGTGAAGCAAAAGTAAATACAGGTGCACAACAAGAATTAAAAGGTTTAACTCAAAAAGTAGCAACTAAAACGCTCTCATTCTGGTTATTTGTTATTGCAATTGTCATCACAGGTATTGTAGTTAATGCAATGATTGTTAACCTTACACCTTATTTAACTGGCGCAGGTATGACAGCAACGAACGCAGGTATAGTTTTATCAGCAGCATCACTATTTGTATTACTTGGTAAATTAGGTATTGGTCCAGTATTCGATAAAATCAATTTAAAAGTTGTAATGATTATTATCGGTATTTGTAACGTTCTAAGTTTCATCTGCTTAATGTATGGTGGAAACTTCTGGATGGCTATCCTTTACACTGCGTTTACAGGTATCGGGGCAACAGCAGCTACAGTAGCACCATCTGTTCTAACAGCTTCTCTGTTCGGGGTAAAAGACTTCAGTTCTATTTTCGGAACAGTGGCTTTATTCAACTCACTAGGTGCAGCTTTATCTGCAACTTTCGCAAGTGCTATTTTAGCTTCAACTGGTAATAACTTTAAAATTCTTTTAATTTCATTAATTGTACTTGCAATTGTAGCTATGGCACTATTTGTAGTTTCTCTTATCGTAAAACCAAAATTTGAAACAGAATAAGCTTTGATTGATATCCAAATAGTAAGTTTTGGTTTTCAAAATTAAAATAGTAGAACTATATAATTTTTAGCTAGAGGATGTCAAAAGAAACTTGACATCCTCTATTTTTGTGTAGTTTTAATATTCTGTTAATAGAGTTTATGCACGTATTACATGGATACGGTTATGATAGTTGGGAATATGGGTTAATAAAGGGGTATTTTTGCTAGTTTAATAATGTAGAAATACTTTAGATAGAAGTGGAGAAAAATCATATGAAACTTACACTACAGCAGAAAAAAACGCTTCTTACTTTATTGTTTATTGGTTCAATTTCAAGTTTAGATAAAAGTATGATGGGCTTAACCGTCATAGCAGTTGGTGAGGAGTTTAGCTTATTACCAAGCCAAACAAGTATTATCCTTAGTGTATTCTACATCGGCTATATGGCCATAACATTTCCAGCTGGATGGTTTGTAGATCGTTTCGGATATAAAAAATTTTTATTAAGCTCACTTGCTATTTTAGTGCTATTTTCATTTTGCTTTAGTTTACCTAGTTCTTTAGCATTATTAGCATTTGCCCGTTTATTTGTTGGAGTGGGCCATGCAGGTTATACAAATGGTAGTCCTAAAATTATTAATGACAACTTTATTGGCAAACAAAAAGCATCTATTCAGTCAATCGTCTTAATGACAACTGGAATTGGGGGCGTATTAGCTTATACTGTGGGTGCAGCACTTGTTAATTATAACTGGCGTATGGCTTATTGGATACTTGCTACATTATTTTTTGTTGCTTTTCTATTGATGTTACTATTTGTACCAGAAAAGAAAAAAGACAAATTAGATATGAAAGCTGCTCAAAAAATATCATTTTTCGATGGATGGAAAAGCAGAAACACACTTGTGTTAGCTTTAGGCTTACTGTTCAATAATCTTGTCAATGTCGCTTTACTTTCATGGTTGCCATCCGTATTAAAAGCAAACTTTAATATGGAAAGTAAAGAAATTAGTTTAATCTTAACAGGTAATGCCATTGTTATGGCAATCGCAACAGCGGTAGCAGGATATATACTACGAAAGTATTTTGCAGGAAAAGAGAAAAACTTTGTGTTCTTATCTTGTTTCTTAACTGCAGTCGGTTTAATGGTCTTTATTACTAGTAGTAATTTATTCTTAATGGTAACTTTCTTATATATAGTCACTGCTTTATCTATGTTTACATTTACTGCATTTTTATCATTGCCATACCAATTAATTCCATCTTCTATTATTGGTTCATCATTTGCAGTAATCAATATTGGTGCATTCATTGGGGGAATTATATCTCCAATTATTATTGGGAATCTAGTTACATTAGCTGGCGGATCATTCTTTACAGGATTTATTGTCATGGCAGCTGCAATGGTTTTATGTGGAATAACTCCTTTTTTATTAAAGACAGGAGAAAGAGTTTAACCTAATTTAGATGAATATTGTCAGGTTTTTTCGAATAACTGCCCGGGTATCTTATGAAAGTTTCCGCATTATGTTATGCTAAAAAAGTAAGTTATACATAAAAAGGTGGGGCAATATGAAAGCATATTTAGCAAATGGATTATTCTCAATTGGAGATCGTTATGTAAATGAAGTACTAGCGAAGGCGATTCGAGAAGCTGTACCAACAATTGACTTATACGTACCGCAGGAAAATGATGCAATTAATGATAAATCATCTTTTGCCGATAGTTTAGCAATAGCAGAGGCAGATTTGACAAGCTTACAGCAAAGTGATGTTTTAATAGCTGTTATTGATGGGGTAGAAATTGATTCTGGTGTTGCTGCTGAGATTGGAGCATTCTCCTCTTTTAATCGACCAATTATTGCACTGTATTCCGATGTTCGTCAACAAGGACGCGATAATACAAAAAAAATAGAGGCACTCATTGCTGATGGAACAGAAAATCAGTTTGTTTACCGAAATCTATTTGTAATAGGACTTATAAAACGAAACGGTGTCGTTGTGAGTTCAATAGAAGAAGTAGTTTCAGAAATAGAAAAACTCTCTAAATAATTCATTTTAGACAGAATCCATGGTGATTCTGTCTTTTTTTTAAGAAATACAACGAAACTGGTTACCGAGAAACCACTTGTTCTCAAAAGAGCATGATAGCTCTTCAGTGATGATTTTAGAGAGAGGTAGCATTTCTTAGTTGATGTGCCTTTTACGGTTTAAGGACATCCTTTTTTAAAGTATGCATCGAGCTTTTGGAAAAGTGCTGTATCATAATCCTTTTGTCCACGAATAAACTTTTCTTTTAAGTTGTAATAGCAAATTTCTAAATACTCATCATTATGATGGTGCTCAAAAGGCTTCACCACATTTACATCTTTCAATTCAGAAAAATAACGTTCCATTTTATCAAAAGTACGGATTTGATATCCTCTATTTGTCATTTCCTCCAGCACTTTTTTTGTATACGCATATAAATCATCTTTCGGATAGTCATATATATAGTTAATTAATATATGTTGATCTTCCTTCGCAAAAATGCTATTTAGCTCGCGCCATTGGGAAAGTAATTGTCCTTTTGGTAAAAAGGGAATGATATCTGTATGCCATAGACGCATGAAAGTTCTTCCTCTCTATTTCAAAAATCTAGACTCTTTTTTAAGCTATTTAATACATATAAACTTGTCTGAAGATGAACGACATTAGTGTAAGTTTAGCGGAAAATGCAAAAGGGTACAACTTTGATTGTTGTTAGTATGAGGTACAGTGGGGGATTATTGGTAGTGTGTATCGAAAAGCTCTGCCTATTTGAAAGTATAATATTCTGGAGTTTGAGCA
>DEQI01000093.1:10077-10882 GCA_002360295.1 Planococcaceae bacterium UBA3370 | reverse complement strand
ATTTATTTCATAAAGAGTTAGCTACTTTAGGTCAAAATCAATTAAATCAAAGACAATTTTATGAATGGATTGGCCAAGTAAATACTTTTGAACAAGAAGTACCTTGTTACAGTGTAGGTATTAAAGAATTAAGACAAGGAGAAAATCGCATTTTTTTAACTACAGACGGTTTAATTGAATGTCCTAATGAGCCATTTTCAAATCCGATAAACATTTATAATACTTTCCTTCAGGCTGGAGATGATGACAGCATTCTATCGATGTTAAAAACCATCCAAGAGAATAATGTAAGAGATAGCACTACCATTGTTACTTGGAAAGTAAATAGTTTAAAAGAAGCTACTAGAGCCAGTAATCAAATATAGTATTGTTGCGAACTGGTATGTGAATGATGAAATGATAAAGATTTTCTATATAAATCGTAAGTCTTCATTCACGATCATCTGTAATAAGGGTTATAAGTAGTGGGGTGAAAATAATGTACGACATTAAGGATTCTTATTTCTTTATTTTTGATGCTACATTTTTAGTTATAGCCATCATAGTGATTGTTTTATTAATCGCGAGCATATTCTTATTCAGAGCAAGAAAGGGAATATAGATTAAAAAGTGTTCCAGGCTTAATTGTAGCAAAAGAGGGGAATAGAAAGAGGAACAGAATTATGCAATAGAGGTATGAAAAAGATGGATACATTGCGGTCGTTTGAACGTTTATCAAACCACTCAAATGTTAAATAATTACTATCTTGTATCAGTTTGATTGGGTAAATACTTTCATATATAGTCAGATGTGTTGATTATACAT
>DEQI01000093.1:6607-9891 GCA_002360295.1 Planococcaceae bacterium UBA3370 | reverse complement strand
GTAAATCAACACGCTTGATATATAGTATAAGAAAAACACAACCTACGCTAAATTTGCATGAGCTGTGTCTTAATTAAATTACCATAAATTATTAAAGCCTTTAGATCCAACAGGAGCATTTTGAATAATCTCAATCAGTGGCATAGTGTAAGCGAAAAGTATTAACGCTACTAAAATAACACCCCATAATTTAAAGTTTTCTAAAATAGCAGGTGTTTTTTCAGCACCAGGAGCTACTTCTGCAACAGGGAATTCTTGTTCTCCTTTTGGTGCGAAGAATGCTAATTTAATCACCATATACGTAATAAGAATGATGGCAATGAATAAAATGGTACCGCCGACTGCTTGAGCAATTTGGTAAGGAATCCAATCATATGCTTGTGACGCGCCACCATATTCAGAGTACTCAGAGCGACGCGGCGCACCAATTAATCCCGCAATATGCATAGCAGCGGACATGATCAGCATGCCAATGCCCCATAAAATACCGACTACATTACCTAAAAAGTTCAACTGTGGTGTTAATATACGTCCAGTTAAATGGGGGATTAACCAGAAAGCTACACCAAAGAATGTTAATACGACAGCTGTTGCGACTGTTAAATGGAAGTGTCCAGTCACCCAAATGGTATTATGCACTAGCTGGTTCATTTGATAGGATGCGTTGACAAGTCCACCTGCACCACCAGGAATAAATGCGAGCATTCCGATAAATGGTACTAAGAAGCGACAATCTTTCCAAGGAAGTGCTTTAATCCAACCAAATATACCGCGTCCACCAAGCTCGCGCCCACGAAGTTCGAACGTTGCAAACATCGAGAAAGCCGTCATTAATGATGGGACAACAACAAAGAATGTTAACACAACTTGAATGAATTTCCAAAATCCATCAATCCCTGGTTCAGTTAATTGATGATGGAGACCCACAGGGAAAGAGAAAATTAAGAATAGCATAAAGGACATTCTTGCTAAAGCATCGGAGAATATTTTTCCACCAATAATTTTTGGTACGACTACATACCATGCCATATACGCAGGTAGTAACCAGAAATAAACTAAAGCATGACCGAAATACCAGAATAAAGTTCGAGTGAGTAATACATCTACTCGTTCAAATAAACCAAGTGACCAAGGTAAAAGCATAAATAATACTTCAATGGCCACACCTAATGTCGCTACGATCCACAGCAGGCAGTTAACAACAGCCATAAATGTTAAAAGAGGGGAAGTTTGCCCTTTATTCTCTTTTCGCCATTGTGCATATTTCAGGATTTGAGGCACACATAATAGCCACGAGCCTACTACTACTAAAGTTAGCCCTAAATAGAAAATCCAATGTGCCTTTAATGGGGCATAAAATGTATAAAGTACAGTAGCTTCATTTAACAGTACCATCACTGCTGAGGCAGCCGTACCAATTGTCATTAACCAGAAACCAATCCAACCGATTTTACGTTGGGTATTAGTAAGAGGGCCGGCTGTGCGACTAACAGCTGCAATTTGGAAGCCCATAATAAAGAATGTAGTTAAAATAAGTCCGAGTAATACGCCATGCACTGTTAAAACTTGATAATAACCGATGCCCCAAGGTAATTTAAATTGACCTGAGCGAACTAATACTTGCAGTAAACCGGCTAAACCACCGAGTAATAATGCGATAAATGCGACGTAAATATTCGCCATAGCTAGTCGAGCATCTTTAGAATCTACTTTCATATACTTAGAGACTATCGTTTGTTGCATTTGGGTCCACCACCTTTAATGTTGAGTACATGTATGCATGACCAGTACCACAATATTCATTACAAACAATCACATACTCGCCAACTTTATTAACTACTGTTATATACTCAGAATAATAACCAGGCTCAAGCATCATATTGATATTTGTTCCAGCTACTTGGAACCCGTGGATCACGTCCTTAGTAGTAGCGATAAATTTCACTTTTGCATTTAGTGGTAACTCAATCACATCGATATTGTAATTAAAAGCAGAGGCTACTAGTACAACCTCATAATCCCAGGGCTTGCCTTCCACTTTATGGACACCCGGATTATTAAAGGGTTCATATTCTTCTACTCGTTCATAATCCAAGGTTTTTTTCGATTGGTTCGGGTGTGTACCGTTATGGAAAGCTCCGACACCTAATATAATTAAAAATGCAACTAAAGTACCACAACCGAACACTAGCCACCATTTTTCATACTTATGAAAGTGCATGTTTCACATTCCTCTCTCTATTAAAATAGATCAAATTAAAAACGATCAATAAATAAGTTAAAGCAATATGCCCAAATACATATAATGATGCCTCCTAGTGCAAAGGTCATGTAAAGAGTACCTTTTAAATCCTCCTCAGCTTTCTTTTTCTTAGCCATTGATATCCCTCCTAGCAATAGAGATGTATTTTTGGTACTTGTGTTCATCATATAAAAAAATAATTTGGTAAGATGTGAAAAAAATCACAGGGAATATCTGTTTTTGTGAAGATAATGTGAAGATATATAAGAATCCTATTTAAACAAAATAAAAACACGTCAAACTATAGGTTTAACGTGTTTTTACACTATGTATAAATATTTAGTACGATTGTTATTCATTATCGTTATCAATCATCAATAAAATAGTGATGTTGCCTCCACCTTCAAGTGTACCTGCTAAGCGAAATGCATGTTTGAACCCAAATAAATCTGTACTTCCAACCATAACGGTAGGAGGCGTAATATCAAGGGTTAAATTGGCAGCTACAGCATGTGTACATAAGTTACCAGCGATCATATTACCGAGTTCTCCTGTAAATGACTCGAGCATTTCTCCTTCGAGTGGCATGCCAAACATTGCTGCGCCAATAGACCCGAAAGTAGTTGAAGAGCTATCGATAATAATCCTCCCTTTAAAATCACCCACTAAACCAATTAATACACCCATTTCCTGTTGTTTATAAGGTTCAGTTGCCATTGAAGGAGGCATTATGTCAACGTTCATTGGTAATATTACTTTCAAAGAATGAATAGTCCCGTTTAAAATGGTCTGAATATGCTCCGAATTACTCATGTTTTAACGCATCCTTTATATGACTTTTTTTTCATATTACCACGTATTCTATCCCAATGTATATGGGTCCTATGTATGGCTATTGACGAAAAATGCAATTCCTCGTTATAATGAGGTTGATTATTGTTCTCAATAAAATGTGAAAAGGGGCGTTTTCAATGTTATATGTTTTCGTAGGTGCAACAGTTATGATTTACGCAGCAGTCGGCACATATGTATGGAAAAATAC
>DEQI01000093.1:3962-6536 GCA_002360295.1 Planococcaceae bacterium UBA3370 | reverse complement strand
CTAAAATAAAATGTATCATGGCGAACATCTAACAGATGCCTATTAATTGTAACGGGTTGATTATCAATCCATTTCATTGCAATCATTCCTATATATTTTAGTTAATTGCTATTATTAAATACTAAATCTCCTCTTATTGTATAAGATGTGGTTGCTCTACCATTTGTTCTATATACATTTAACGTATAAGTCCCATCCAGTGAAACCAGCTCACTTAACTATTCTCCAGCTGGTAGTCGATTCATATCGAAAACTACCCAATAATTATTAATTTAACGATACTAACCCCGGATTTTTTAACATCACAAATCTTTATATACCAGGGATTTGTAATTTTTTTGAGGATAGCATAAAAAATGATTACCCAAACAACGCCTTGGGAACTAAAATAAATAAACAAAGTCTATAATAAATGAATTTATTTTACTTATTTTCAAAAGAAAATGAGGTGGCTAATACGCGTAAAAAGAGAACTATTTTTTTATAATAATTATGAGTTTCATTTTAGTAATAGGATATATATTGACTTTTCCACAATGGCTATTTCCAAGTTTATATCCAACGTATGTAGAAACAATTAAATCAATTTGGAATTTATCTTTACCAATCCCTGAAAGTGAAATTAAAATTTATAATACCAGAGATGGTTCTCATGGAGATGGAGATGCAATCACGGAGTTGCATTACAATAGTGAAACAGATATTGAGCATATAAAGACGCTATCAAATGATTGGATTAGTGGTGAGAAATTTAAAATTGGAAGCTTGCCTGATTGGGTTCAAAAATTAATAAAAATAGACATTGATGCGAGGTACTTCTTTCTTCAAAAAAACGATTTTGATTATATCATTTTAGAACGTAAAGGGAACAAACTAATAATTTATGAGTCCTATACTTAAAGAAAATGATTAAAATATACAAAATAAATTTAATAAACGTTTTCAAATCAAAGTTTGGGGATACAGAAAACTTTCTTGAACATTCTGGCACTATTTTTTAATAACCAGTTTAAAATGGAATTTTCCTTAAATTCGGAATCTTGTATTTTCCTATACTCCGACCACCGTGACAACGGGCTAACTAACACCTTGATGTGTGGCTGTGTGAAAAGAATTTACTTTTCGCACAGCCCCTTTACTTTACGGAGATACTAAAATTAACTACTTTATATTACTTCATCTGTTAGCTAAGAGGAGTCTTTCTCCACCCATAAAACTGCATAATTCCTTTTAATTGTATAAATCATTTCAATTCCCACCTTTCATTTTTTTGAATGAACAAAATTAATATTGATCGAAACGAACGTATTTTTCTACTTTCCTTCGGTGCTCTTCAAAGATTTTTTTTACATTTTCATCATGAAGTGCTTTCTCAAGAGAGATCTCACGCTCACGTTTTGTAATAGCTATCGTAAGAGAAAAAATGTTTAATATCATGGATTATCACCTCCTTAAATTACCCTAAAAAATGAAAAAAACCGTAGAGAGACTCCCCCTACGGTAAAAAAAGACATAAAAATACCGCAGGGGCACACTTCTCCCTACGGTATGGGTATACTTAATTTTAAAAAACTTTAAGCAATCCATTCCAATCTGGTCGAATGTGTGATTTTCGTTTTTGCTGAAGTTGTAAGCACTAGTGACATTAATTTATTGATAACGATCATTTTATTCGACCTCCTTAAGAATTTTTTGATTACTGTGTAAGTATACCTGTATCCATATCATTTGTAAACATTTTTTTACAAGTTTTAAAGAAATGGTAAATTATCAGGGAAACTCTTTGCTATATACCCTTGTGAGTTACCTGATTTCTTTTAGCTGCTCATCACGTAGCGGCGTATTTTTACATATAGAATGGAAGGTATATTAATTTTGGATATTCTTTAATACAAAACACTGATAGTTTTCCTTCTGTTTTTTGCGCAATTTTGTGAAAAAATAGCCGATTTTCTTCCAAAAGCGTGTTACTATATATTAGTGACAAATTTTAGACAAAGGGGCATTATTCTGTATGGATGCTTTAGAGCAAGAAATTCAATCATTACTACAACAATCATCAATTCAATACATAATTTATAAAAACAATCAAGACACGGAGCGGGTGGAAAAGCTCAATTTATTTGCACGCAAGCTATTGCAAAAAGAATACGTCATTGGTTTTGCTGGACATTTCTCGGCAGGTAAATCAAGTATGATCAATGCGTTATCAGGGGAAGACATTTTAGCTACAAGTCCTATTCCTACAAGTGCCAATATCGTAAAAGTGCATAAATCAGAAGAAGATTTTGCTATCGTTTATATGCATAATGATAAACCGGTTAAATTTGAAGCAGGCTATGATTTGAAAACAGTGAAGGAACTGTGTAAAAATGGGGAGCTCGTTTCACAAATTGAAATCGGCCATAATGAATCAAAATTACCATTGGGTGTTACGGTTATGGATACACCAGGAGTAGATTCTACAGATGATGCACATGCGATGAGTACAGAATCTGCACTTCATATTGCAGATGTAGTGTTCTATACAATGGATTACAATCATGTGCAATCAGAGTTGAATTTCCAATTTAC
>DEQI01000093.1:1592-3831 GCA_002360295.1 Planococcaceae bacterium UBA3370 | reverse complement strand
GCATGGGGTGTAAAGCCGAAAGATATATTCTTTACATCGTTACGTGAATTGAATCATCCGCATAATGATTTTACAAAAGTTAAAAAAATCGTAATGGATTCTATGAACGATTGGCAGGAGCAGTTACTTGCTACGGCCAGAAATACTTTA
The DNA here is from genome assembly GCA_002360295.1 of Planococcaceae bacterium UBA3370. Lineage (GTDB taxonomy): Bacteria > Bacillota > Bacilli > Bacillales_A > Planococcaceae > Metasolibacillus. Next base: position 3,681 of record DEQI01000093.1, on the reverse strand, counting down.
ACGAAACTACAGCATGAGCACGAGGCCTATTTAGCAGAAGAAAAGCAAAATCGGATAGAAGGAAATGAAGAGGTTTTGCCGTCAGAGGATTGGGAAAATCATGCGGATATTTTAGAACAATATGAACAATTATCGCTACAAACTGAACTGTTTTCATATGAACAATGGTCGGCCGCTTTTGATGAACAACGTAAAGATTTATTAGCCAATGCAGCGATTATGCCTGCAGATTTTCGTGAAAAGCTTCGTAGTTTTTTAGAAAGTAAACAAGAAAACTTTAAAGTTGGCGGATTGTTTACTGCAAAGCGTAAAACGGAGGAAGAACGCGTGCGCCGCATGGAAGAAGCGAATGCTGCCTATCAAACCATTTTACAATCACAAGTGATCGGACATATGAAGTCTTTAATGAAGGATTCGCTAAAAAAAGTTGGCGCATTAACAGAAGAACGGGCGTCAATGATTGATGCGTTTGATTTCAATGTGCCATTTTCTTTAATTGAAGACCAAATTCAGCAAGGTTCTTTAGTCACAGGTGATGCATTGTTAAACTTTGCAAATCGCGTTGCCGAAGCGACGAAACGATTTTTTATTCGTGTAACAGACGAGTGGATGGAAGAGCAAAAATCGTTATTAGCACAAGTGGCTCAAGCTGCAAGTGCCCCGGTACAACTAAAAATGAATGCGATGCAAAAGAAAGTCGATGCCATTCTAGAAATTCTAGAAATTGATAAGCAAAAGGCATATAGCGATAAGGAATTTACACAAGCAACGAATGAAACGCGTCAAGAAGCGAAAAAACAAGTGACAGAGTGGCTAGCTGATTTCGAGCGTGCATTAGCAGAAATTCGTCCGTTTAATGATTCCATGCTACAGCAAATAGAACAGCAGCAAGAAACGGAAGAAGCATTACAGCAAACTGCTTCAACTTCACAGCTGCAAACAGAAAGTATTATTGCAAATGCCCTTAAAACAGCAAATGCTGTACGAAATGTACAAGGGTTTACAGAGGTCGCGAATTATTTAACGAAAAAAGTAGAGCGCTTGCAAAAGAAAGATTTTACAATTGCTTTATTCGGAGCGTTTAGTGCAGGTAAATCGAGTTTTTCGAATGCATTAATGGGTGCGAAAGTGTTACCCGTATCACCTAATCCGACTACAGCAGCGATTAATAAAATTCGTCCAGTAACAGACGAGCATCCACATGAAACGGCAGATGTTCAATTAAAAACAGAACAACAGTTATTAGAAGATATTCGTAGTGCCTATGCGGCAATTGGTTTACAAGTAAGCACGCTAGATGAAGCATATAATCGTGCGGATGAAGGGTTAGCAGTAAAACTAACAGACGAACGTTTAAATGTGCATAAATCATTTATTCGTGCATATCGTGAAGGGTTTGACACATATAAATCTCAGCTTGGCACTGTATTGCGTGTCGACCGTGAACAGTTCGAGCTGTTTGTGGCGCAGGAAAATAAATCTTGCTTCGTGGACAATATCGATTTTTATTATGATTCGCCACTAACTAGAATGGGTGTCACGCTTGTTGACACACCGGGGGCAGATTCAATTAACGCACGTCACACGGGAGTAGCGTTTGACTATATTCGAAATGCGGATGCTATTCTCTTTATTACGTATTATAACCATGCATTTGCGAAAGCGGACCGTGAGTTTTTAATTCAGCTTGGGCGTGTGAAAGATGCATTCGAACTGGACAAAATGTTCTTTATTGTAAACGCAATAGATTTAGCTACCACAAAAGAGGAAGAAGAGGACGTAAAAAATTATGTACGAAACGAGCTGCAACGATTTGGTATTCGTTTCCCACGATTATATGGTGTGTCCAGTTTACAAGCGTTACGCGAAAAGCAAGAGCAGCAAGATTTAGCTTCAGGGATGGTTCCATTTGAAGAAGCGTTCCATCATTTCTTAAATGATGAATTAATGGCGATTGCTGTACAAGCATTGCATGAAGAAATTGAAAAAACGCATCAACGTTTACATGATTTAATTGCACAAACTGAACAGAACTTATTACGTAAAGATGATCGATTACAGGAGCTAGCTCAATTAGAGCAGCACATCC
>DEQI01000093.1:0-1425 GCA_002360295.1 Planococcaceae bacterium UBA3370 | reverse complement strand
GCAGCGGTAGCACTGGATACGTCATTAAAAGAAGTATTACAAGCATTAAGCTTTGACTTTGCTCAGGAATTACGTGTGACAAACTTCCGCTTAGCACAATTTGTGGAGAAGCGAATAAAAGAGCGTTTCAAGGAAGAGGCGCGTCATTTAAAAGAGCTGAATAATAGTTTCTCATTTTTAGCTTATGAGCCGGAAGAGCCAAGTTTACTTGATTTTACTGGACCATTTGCTGAACGCGAGAAATATGCTTCCGTAAAATCACATTTCAAAAATACGAAAGCTTTTTTCGAGAAAAATGAAAAAGAAAATTTGAAAAATGCATTGGAGCAATTAACGAAGCCAGATGCGCAAATGTATTTAGATACGGAAAAGGCTCGTTTGCGCAATTGGGCAGCTGAGTTCATAGCAAAAGAAGCTGAGTACTTACGTTCACATATTAGCAATCAAGCAATGGAACAAATTGAAACAGAACGCTTACTTTTACAAGAGGAAAGTCGTTTAGCAGTGTGGAAAGATATATACAAGCAAATTAAATAGGGGGAACTGGTATGGTAAAAGTATTTGTAACGATAGATGAAATTGTTGAAAATCCACGTTTCATTGATACTCGATTTTCATTAGCAAACGTAGATGAAGGCCGCGCGCTTTTTGCAGAAGGACATATCGATGGTGCTATTTATTGGGATTTAGTGCGTGATTTATCGGATATGACAAGCAAAAATGGTCGTCATCCAATGCTAACAAAGGAACAAATACAATCATTAGTGGAGCGAAGTGGACTAAGCTATGAAGATTCGATTTATGTATACGATCAAGGTGGTTCACCGTTTGCTCCTCGGGCATGGTATATGTTGAAATATGCAGGTTTCCCCAACGTATATATTGTGAATGGTGGCTATCCGGCACTTGCGGGAGAGTTTCCTGTGTCAAAAGAGGAAATAGATTATCCAGAAACAAACGTAACATTACAGTGGCAAGATCAGCTATATGCAAGTCGTGAAGATGTGAAACGTATTGTAGATGGGGTAGAGCAAGCGACTTTACTTGATGCGCGAGCTGCTGTTCGTTATCGTGGAGAAAACGAAACGATAGATCCGATTGCAGGTCATATTCCGACGGCGAAAAACTTTGACTGGGAGCAAGTGAAAGTAGGGGCAACACTTATGCCGAACGATGCATTACTTTCGAAAGTGAACAAAGAGGAAGAAGTGGTTGTTTATTGTGGCTCAGGTGTTACAGCATCCCCTTTGTTTGCTGTACTAACAGAGGCAGGTTATGAAAACATTCGCTTGTATGTGGGGAGCTATAGTGATTGGATTACAGCATATGATGTAGAAGTTGTGGAAAATAAATAATATTGGAGATCCGCTAAAATTGCTATTTTAGCGGGCTCTTTATTACAATTAAAATGAATGACCATTCACT
>DEQI01000207.1:505-12775 GCA_002360295.1 Planococcaceae bacterium UBA3370 | reverse complement strand
AATAGCTGCCGCCTGTAATACAGACAGCAGCTATAACAAGTTGCCTAAGCTTTATTAAAATGTCCTATACAATGGATACACCTTAAGTTACAAGAAGGCTATATTTTAAGCGTATCGAATACCCGCTGGTTTAATATTTTCAATCCTATCCGAACTACAAGGTGTAACTGCATATGTCATTTCACATTTTGGACAGTTCATAATAACAGTTTTTAAAACAAAGGTTTCTCCACATTCACAATTAATGTTATGAGCTATTTTTTGTGGATGATTTTCTTTGCCTTTACTTTTTACATGGTCAACTATAGCTTTACCATCTTTTAATTTTGAACAACCACAACTCATTGAAAATGCCTCCATCTGTTTTTTCTTTCTAATGATGCGACATTATTATAACATATGATCATATTTTGTTATAAATAAAATAGCTGTATTTCCTAATAGCTTGTCCCATTAATAAGTAGCCATTACTAGTTATTTTGTAATAATGAAAGATTAAAAGATAACCCATTTCAGTCAACACTTTGTCAAAGCTTTCTCGTTAGTTTAAATTTGTATATTAATTTACTTCAAGCATATCGCCAATAACTTTCTACGTTAAAGTATGTGAGCGGCACAACTGGATGAAAATAAATCTATTCAGTCACTTCTCGTACGAGTGATATAACATGCTAAAAACTTTAACGTCTATCAACCTCGGTGTAATTAAACATAGAGAGTTACAGTCATTTTTGTTTATCTACCTAGTCCTGTTAAAAATTCAACTGTTTCTGGATCGTAATGTGAGAAGAATAAACTTTGTTCTTGATCTAGCTTCGCAATTTTATCCATATCTTCATTTGTTAATGCAAAATTAAAGACATCAAAATTTTGAATCATTCGGTCTTTGTTTATTGTTTTAGGTATAACTACAACATTCCGTTGAATTAGATAACGAAGAGCAACTTGAGCAACAGATTTACCATATTGCTCACCAATATTTTTGAGGGTTTCGTTCGTAAAGAAATCGTTTTTCCCTTCTGCAAATGGTCCCCAAGATTCAATTTGTGTACCGTATTTCTCCATTATTTTTTGGGCTTGTTTTTGTTGGTTGAAGACATGTGTTTCGACTTGGTTAACCATTGGAGTGATTTCACAAAACTGAGCGATATCTATGAAACGATCAGGATAGAAATTACTTACGCCAATTGCTTTGATTTTCCCTGCTTTATAATACTCTTCCATAGCACGATAACTACCATAGTAATCATTAAATGGTTGATGAATCAACATTAAGTCAATATAGTCTGTTTGTAATAAACGTAAAGATTCGTCCATTGATGCTTTAGCTTTCTCATAGCCAGCATTAGAAATCCAAATTTTTGTGGTAATAAAAAATTCTTCACGTGGTATGCCACTTTTACGAACTGCATTCCCTACAGCTTCTTCATTCCCATAAGCTTGAGCTGTATCAATAGAACGATAGCCCACTTCTATGGCTTCACCTACTACACGTTCGCATTCTTTAAGATCGTTAATTTGATATACCCCAAAACCTAAAATAGGCATCTTAATTCCATTAGATAAAGTTACAGTTTTCATCATGAATTCCTCCAATATTTATTACTAAATTTGAGTGATAATTAACTTTGAATATGTCCAACGTATTTACTGACCAGCTGTACCTAAAATCAAGATTTTCATCATATTGACTCCTTATATTCAGTTAATTGCATTTATATTATGGACCTAATGTTGAAGTAAGTGATCACACATTCCTAGCAAATGATTGCCTATTCCTCTCAAATCTATTTACGTATTTGGAAATGATACTTTACAATGAGGATAAAAATGAAAAGTACTATGGAGGTTATTATGTCTAATCATATATATCAATACCAAGATGAGTTTACTGAGCTTATTGATCGGCATACAAATGGTGATGGTCTGCATAGAACTGATTTTCAATCTTTAGTTGTTATTCGTTCCTCCCAAGTAACGGGACCCCATTACAGTGTTCACAATCCCTCACTTTGTATCATTGCACAGGGCTTAAAGCAATTAACATTAGCACAGGAGAACTTTATATACGGTCCTAATGAATACTTACTGGCATCCGTTGACTTGCCTATTTCCGGACAAGTTATCAAAGCTACTCCAAGCGCTCCCTATTTAGCAATTAAACTCGAATTTACACCAAGTGAAATAGTAGAAGTCCTACATAATTCTCGAATTAATAATCCTGGGAAAGAAAAGTCTAAAAGAGGAATTTCTGTAAATAAATTAGAGGGTTCTTTGTTAGACGCGGTTATTAGGTTGGTACGTTTGTTAGATGAGCCGGAAGATATTCCTACACTAGCGCCACTCTTTAAGAAGGAAATTATTTATCGGCTATTACAAGGCGAGCAAGGTGCCTTACTAAAACAAATGGCAATAAAGGAAAGTATAACTTATCAAATAAGCGATGCCATTAAATATATAAAGCATAACTTTCATCAATCATTTCGAATTGATGAACTTGCAGAAATAGCTAATTTAAGCGTTTCTTCATTCCATAGACAATTTAAAGAAGTTACTGCAATGAGTCCTATTCAATTCCAAAAACAACTAAGACTTCAAGAAGCTCGTCGCTTACTATTAACCGAATCAACAGACGCTACTGAAGCTGCATTTCGAGTTGGCTATGAGAGTCCCTCGCAATTCAGTCGAGAATATTCACGTATGTTTGGCTATCCCCCTAAAGAAGATATAAAGCGCCTTAGGAATAAGTTGTGACTCAATTTTATAAAAAGTAGAACAAAGAGGGACATGCTAGGCACACAAAAAAGTTGAAAAGAGAAATTATCCTGTTCAACTCTTTTACCTTTGTCAAGATATAGATTCAAAAGTTGTTCCTACTTTTGAATATTGATTTCTGTACATTTACACTAACTGTTTTCCAACTGATATTTGCTTCTGTTAATTGAACAGTTTAAAATCAAGCTTTAAACGACCATCTGCCTATCTTGAGTATGAGCGGGTTTGTATTCAAGAATAATATTTATAAAATGAAAAAGAGCATGTTTTTACTCTAAATAGTAAAAGCAAGCTCTTTATTGTTTTCAGTTCTGTTAATAACTAGTGACTCACTTATTTTTTTGCCCAACGAAAATAAGTAGTGACCATTTTCGGACTTCTATATCTGGATGTGGAAAATACTTATAATATTTTTCATAGTAATTTTGATCCCAATTAAAAGCTATTTCAAAGTCAAATTGGATGCCTTTTAAAATATTCTTCGCATTTTCAACAATCTTTTTCGACATTTACTACTCCTCTTATTTCATAGCTTTACTTTACTGTTAAAGTAGAAAACAGGCTCTAATTCTTCGTATTGCTCCGTTTGATAATCCACGTGATTGGTCGCCATACTTTTGATGACCCATTTCATGTGCTGTCATCGTATGTCGGACTCCTTTATCCATTCCATTAAAATTAAATCATTGTTTAATTCTTTGATTTGCTGAAAACCGCATTTTTTATAACTTGAAATGGCTCTATTATTATTGTTCTTAACTTCCAATACTATCTTTGAAACACCTTTATGATGATGAAGATAATCTAACATCATTCGAATCATTGAGGAACCTATCCCTTTCCCCCGTAAATTAGGTTCTCCAATAAATTGGTCTATTCCATAGATATTTTGGTTTACTGGGTAGTCGTATTTTTTTAACTCGTTTTCTTGAATCTTATAGTATTGGATATAGCCTATTGGTTGATTATTGTATTCAACAATACAAGGAATCACATAATGTTTTCCTTCAATTCGTGGGCCGTATTTATTTATTACTCGATCTAAATTTGACGGTGATTCTTCATAAAATTCTAATACCTTCTCGTCATTTAACCATTTGACCATTAAAGGTATATCATTATAGATCATCAATCGAATATGGAGTTTTTCCTTACCTATCATATTTAATTTCACTCCAATGCTCTCCAAATTATAAGTATTAATAATAATGTTAATTTTCGTTGTTCATCCTGCATGTTATTTTATTCATCTTCTTCGTTATCAGGGCGGACTATCTTTCCATTTTTAATCATTGCCCATTGTTCAATCTCGTCTTTTTCATTCAAGTATAATATATATTCTGTTTCGTTTTCTTTACTAGCGTTTATAGGTTTCACTGTATATGTCCTCGTTGGTGCCTGAAATGTTCCGTGCGATTGTCTATCTACTACTTTAATCTCGAAACCTAATTTTGATTCAATTTGTTGAATTTCCTTAGTTTTTTCATTAGAATCCCAAATGAGGTATCCCACTATCACTAGAAGTACTATTCCTATACTAATAAACGAAACCCACTTTAAACTACCTCTTCTCATTTTCATTAAATCCCCCTCCCTCGTTCGAACAAAGTGTATTGACAATTACCTGGATAGCTAATGAGCATATATTTTACGCTTCGCTAATACCCATTGCCAATAGTAATAGAAAAGTTGCAGCCAGAACAATTGCGTTCCCTAATAGGCCAGAAATCAAAAGAATCAGTCGTTTAGACATTAGCCAAGACATTATGGCGAATGTAAAACCTACTATGGATAAAATGCCATAAATATAAATTAACAAATAAACATCTGCATTTGGTCCTCTTTCTACATAGAAAATAACGATACTTAGTAACAGAGGTAATACAGAGATAACACCTGAAATGGTCCCCACTTTTCTCTTATCCAAATTGAACAATCCCACCTTCTTATTTGTACTCTTTAATTTTCATTGTCGTTACCTATTCACACCGGAAAAATCGCACCTCGTATACTCCATATATTACCATATCATTCGACGAAACTGTGCCTAAGTAGGTTTCTTTCTTCCACTTTTTCCTCGTAACTAAATGAAAATGTTGCTGTTAGGTTCGTTGTGGATATAAATATCCTTCAATCACTGAATACTAACCTTTTGGCTTTTACCATCAATTTTATGCTTAGTATCAAAAAGAGCATACTCTTACTACATAAAGTAAAAGCATGCTCCTTAAGTTATTAAAATGTTTTACAACAAATGCGTTTTCACGCTCTTATTCCAACGCTGTAAAGTGTATATTGTAAAAGTAGGATAAGAAATGAAATAATCATGAGTTTACATACTTGCATGATAAACTGTTATGAAAGAATCCTTAGCTATTACTAGTTTTAAAATATTTCTTCTGCCAGCGTAAAGCCACCCATACAAGTCCAATAAGTACTGGTACTTCGACAAGTGGACCAATCACAGCGGCAAAAGCAACGCCACTATGAAGTCCAAAAACGCCCACAGCAACAGCAATGGCTAATTCAAAGTTGTTACTTGCGGCCGTAAAAGAAAGAGCTGCCGTAACGGGATAAGATGCTCCTACTTTATGAGATGAGAAGAAAGAAACGATGAACATCACGACAAAGTAAATAAATAATGGAATAGCAATTCGTACAACATCGAGAGGTAATTCTACTAATTTCTCACCCTTTAAGGCAAACATCATCACAATTGTAAATAAAAGCGCGATTAGAGTTAGTGGTGAAATCTTTGGTAATAATTTTTCCTCAAACCATTGCTTTCCTTTTAACTTTATACCAATCCATCTTGTGAGGAATCCAGCAGCAAAGGGTATTCCTAAGTATATTAGAACACTTTTCATAATTTCCCACATGGAAATGGATACATTGAAATTTTTTAAGCCAAACCAACCTGGTAATACATTTAAGAAAAAATAAGCAAAAATCGAATAGGTCAAGATTTGAAAGATAGAGTTAAAGGCAACTAAACCAGCTACATATTCACGATCTCCACGCGCTAGATCATTCCATACGATTACCATTGCAATACATCGAGCTAAGCCAATCATTATGAGTCCAGCCATGTATTCTGGATAATCATGCAAGAAAATAATTGCTAAAAAGAACATTAAAAATGGACCGAGTAACCAGTTTTGAAAGAGTGATAGTAAAAGTACCTTCCAATCTTTAAAAACTCGCCACATTTCCTCATATTTAACTTTCGCTAAAGGTGGATACATCATGATAATTAACCCTATCGCAATGGGGATAGATGTAGTACCAATAGACATAGATTCTAAAGCTTCGCCAATATTGGGTATTTGAATACTTAATAATACGCCTATTCCCATTGCAACAAAGATCCAAAGGGTAAGGTAACGATCTAAAAAGGAAAGTTGTTTTGTTAAAGAATCATTGCTCATTTATATATCTCCTTACACATGACAACAATCGCTAACGCAATTGCAACTATTTAATGTCTGAATTTGTTCTAAAATACCTTTCATCAGAGGTGTTTGATCCTCCACTAAACGATAGTGTTTCCAAGTACCTACTTTTCGTTCAGTAATAATGCCTGCCTCCTTTAACTTTCTAAGATGCTGACTTACTGCTGGTTGTGATATACCTAGAACATCTACAAAATCACATACACATACCTCCCCATTTTTCATACAGGCAAGTAATTTTATGCGATTCAAGTCAGCTGCAGCTTTTAATTGTTTTTCAATTTGTGTATTTTCCATGTTGGCTCTCCCTTCATTATATATAATCATTTACTTATATATAATGCGAAATAAAAACCATCTTAGCAATTACAGATGATTAGATTTATATATAACTATACACTTATATTATGCTTGCTACATATCAAATGCAATAGTTTAATTCACCATGCTATCAATTTATTAATGACCTTCAAGCGTGTTGATTTACCTTTTATTGTTACAAAGCTCTAAAGAATAAGTTGATTTCCGCTACGGCTGACTCGCTTTCCGCAGGCACGGCTTCAACTAATTTATTTCGGCTAAGGCCGAAATAAATGGATTTTCAGCTCGCGCTAATCCTGCAGGAGTCGAGTCACCTCCTCTCCAATCAACTAGCAAATGTCCTTTATTTATTTTTCTACTAGAGAAATCACGCTTTCATCTTCAAAAATATGTATAATCAACACATCTGAATGACCTTTTTTCTTTCCCTTTTTATTTATACCTGTATCTTGATGGGAATAGCCATCATGCAGGAGTCGGTGGAAAAATGAATGTATTCATCTATATATTTTTGTGTTTAGAGTTTCATAGTAGTTGCGCATATAATATGAAAAACCTACTATTACTTTAGCAAAGACTATTTTCAAAGCAACTTTATCTCAACTAGTAACCAACCTATTTTTCATTTCATATTATACAAAGAAGTACAATAAAGAAGGTGGTCCTGATTCAAAATTCCAACTATCTAAATTTTTTGTCCAAATTTGGTGTTGGGGGTGCACATCCAGGTGGAATTAATTTAACAAAGAAAATATTTGAAAATGAGAAAGTGAGCAAATCTTCTCGAATTTTAGATGTAGGCTGTGGTACAGGTCAAACCGCTGCTTATTTAGCTTCCAAATATGGAGCAAAAGTAACGGGGATCGATAGCAATCCAACAATGATTGAGAAAGCCTTAGGGAGAATAAAGAAAGATCACTTGCCCGTCAAAATCATCCAATGTTCTATTTTACAAACGCCATTACCAGATCATACATTTGATTTTATTATTTCTGAATCTGTTCTTACTTTTGTCGATAAACCTAGTGCTTTGAAAGAAATCTATCGTTTATTGAAAAATGGTGGTCGGTTTATTGCCATTGAATTTACCGTAATTCAACAACTTGAAACAAAGAATGAAGAGGAAATTAAACAATTTTACGGATTTGATTCCCTCTTAATGAAAAAAGATTGGGTCGATTTGTTACAACAGGCAGGCTTTCAGAATATTAAAATACAAAAAAATACCTCAATCTCATCCGTACCTGAATTCCATCACTCGAAGGATATTGAACCGGAGCTTTATGAGGTAATGTATAAGCATTTTGAAATGGTTTTGGAATACGATGGGATTTTAGGTTATAGAATCTATTCATGTACGAAATAGTACGATATAAAAAGAGCAGTTCTAATTAATAAAAAACAAGACAAGTGTAAATAACCACTTGTCTTGTCATAAAAAATCTATTATTTTGTAAAGTCGATAACCATGCGACCTGTAAATTTACCTTGTTCCATTTCTTCAAAGATATCATTAATTTCTTCAAGTTTACGTAATGCAACTTTTGGTACAACTTTACCTTCTGCAGCAAATTGGAATGCCTCTTTTAAGTCTTGACGAGTACCCACTAATGAACCGATTACTTGGATACCATCTAGTACTAAACGAGGGATATCTAAATCCATCTTATCAACAGGTAAACCAACTGCTACTACGCGTGCACCTGCTTTTACCACGTCAATTGCTTGGTTAAATGGTGTTTTAGCTACAGCTGTAATGACTGTTGCATCTAATCCTTTACCATCTGTTAGTTCTTTTACTTTTGCGATTGGGTCTTCATTTAAAGAGTTTATAATAACATCTGCACCGCATTCTTTAGCAAACGCTAGCATTTCATCATTAATATCGAAAGCAACTACTTTTGCACCAAATACATTTTTCGCGTATTGCACCGCTAAGTTACCTAGACCACCTACTCCAAATATACCAATCCATTGACCTGGGCGGATATTGGATTCTTTAACAGCTTTGTAAGTTGTAACACCTGCACAAGTTACTGAAGAAGCTGCTGCTGGATCTAAATTATCTGGTACTTTTACAGCATAGTCAGCTGTTACGATTACTTGTTCCGCCATCGCACCATCTACTGTATAGCCAGAATTTTTTACATCACGGCATAATGTTTCGCGACCTGTTGTGCAATATTCACAGTGGCCACAGCTTTCAAACATCCAAGCGATGGATACACGGTCACCGATTTTTAGTGAAGTAACACCTTCAGCAACCTCGATCACTTTACCGATACCTTCATGTCCTAAAACTCTACCTGTTACATCGCCGAAGTCTGCATTTTTTACGTGTAAGTCTGTGTGACAAACACCGCAGAATTCTGTTTGCACTAATGCTTCACCGTGTTTTAATGGTCGAAGTTGTTTCTCCTCTACACTTACTTTTTTGTCTTTAGTAACTACTGCTGCTTTCATAATTAATATGCCTCCTCATGTTTAAGAAAACCACTTTAATATGTAAAATTAAATCCACTAATCTGTGAATTTGATTTCATTTTATTAGGGATTGATTTTGAATACAATTATTTTGATATATATTTACTAAAAATAAATCTTTGATTATCAAAAATTCGTCATATTCATGTGCGAATTCGTATCTTTTCTCGAAAATTAACAAAATGTTCATGGCTTAGCTTTTGAGCGACTATTGAAAAGGAAGTAATAGATTTAAATGTGGTGAGTGATCATGCTCTTCTTCATTTCATAGGTCGACAATTACGAAAATGGAAAAACCTCATTTTACATAATACGTTTAAAATGAGGTCTAAAGTACTTACTATATAAATTATATTTTTTACTTCTGCAAGGAAAAATGAGTTACGATTAAACTAAGCTTCTTAATTCATAATATATAATTGTCTAATATAAAGTGGATAATCTTGATCTTTGATTTCACCGGTGATTTTCCCTTCATATAGTGCGTCACCAGTATTTAAATCACCGATGATTACCACATTTTCATCTAAAATACGATTTACTAGATATATCTTATTATCATTAAATTCTATTGTAGGTATTTCTTTGTCACTTGCTTTTCTTGGATACATAAAAAATAATGGCTCTTCCCATACCATTTTTTCAACATTATATCTGTTCAACTCTAAACCTTGGGCTGAAGGAACTGGGATGTAAACATAGGCTCCGTGAGTAATTGTCATGTGCAAATATGGTTTGAATTCTGCAGGGATCGTCCATTCAAATATTTCATCATTACCGAAATGATAAACATACATTTGGCTAGGAGTTATGTCAGGCCCGGCACCTTCCCCATACGGTTCTAACATATATATAAAATAATCTTCATTTTGCAGGCTATTTTCATCATTATAAATACGGATAGCCGTTCTATCATCGCGCATTACTTTTACGATGACTAAGTCTTGCACTAATTCCTTTTTGTTTTCATCAACCGTATAAAGGTGTAACTCCTCTCCTCCATTCATTACATGGATCGTTGTTAAAACCTTTATTTTCCCATTCTCTACATAGACATCACGTATATATATCCAGTCATAGCTAGCATGTGCGGATGTACTCACTTCAAAAGACGAATGGTCCTTTGTATTTTTATCGAGTATGTCGATTTGTATTGTTAAGTCATCACCTTTTAACACTTTATCGTTCAGTATTGTAGAATAAACTAGACGTTCCGTACTCTCGTTGAACTTAGTAGGTAGATTTATATCTTTTCCACGCATAAAATTCCGATAATCTTTTACATGTTGCTGAAGCATAAAAGGTACATAAGTAGGTAAAACACGATCAATAAATGAACGGTTGATTTGATCACGCGTGCTTTCCTTTGAAATATATATACCTCCTCTGTAAAAATTATTAATATTGTAACCACCTTCCAAAATCAGATGCTCAATTTCTTCATTACTTCCTTTAGTAGTTTCAATAGTTAAGAAATCATCGTTTTTAGAAGCTATTACTGTTTGGATGTAGTAAAGACTGATTGTCATTACAATGACTAAACTGATGAATATCGTTTTCCAATATTTTTTCATCGTGATCCCCCTATTACACTCTGATTTTATGTTTTAGCAAGTACTTTGCAATCCAAATAGCGCTAGTTAAAACGATTGTGCTAGTTACGAGCCCCATTAAAAAGATTTCAAGTGGATAAAAATATCTATAATAAACATCATTTAATAATACAGGCGTAATAAAGACTAAGAATGACAGTACACCATAACTAATTGCAAAGAAAATACCTTTTATTCTGTAACTTCGTTCGAATAAGATAGCAGTGAATAGTACTGCCACAAAAATTAGACCAATTCCATAATTCATGACAAATCTAATAAATGTGTATGGATAGAGCCATTGCAATAATTCGTTATAATAGATTTCATAAAATGAAAAATTCGTGCGGAAATCTGCTGGGATCATACGATTAACAATCTGTATTTCTATTAGCATTAATAAAAGTTGTAAGGCGATTAAACCAAGAACAAAAACCATAATTGACGTCAGTTTAGCAAAATAAATAGCAAGTCTTTCTGTTGGTAACATTAGTAGCCTGTAAATGAACGTATTTTTGCCAAACCAATCCCGATACCAAATAAAGAACACATAGATCATTAACATAGCGATACATAAATAAATGGGCATGTTAAACCATTCAGAATTTAAATAATCGGAAAATGAAAAAGTCCCATTTTGCTCAATATAATCGGTTATAAATAGTTGTTTTTCATACACGAGCTTTTTTGCTTCGTTCATATATTGTTTTGAAAAGATAAAGATGCCTATTAACTGAATAATAGTTATTAACGCTATTAAAATTAAATACAATTTAAAAAATCGATTTATTTCGAAATTAACGAGTTTTATATAGTTTTTCATGGACGATATACCTCCCGCATAACATCAACGACTGATTTCCCTTCCTTCTCTCTTACATCCTCAACTCTAAATTCCTTTAATACTACACCATTATTAATAAGTACAGCCTTATCAATTAAGTGTTCAATATCACCAATTTCATGGGTTGTAATAATTACTCCACGATCTTCTATTAAATGGCTTGTGAACACTTCTGCGATTTGTTCTCGTGAGAATATATCAATACCGGAAAATGGTTCATCCATCAGTAAATAATCCACATCGAGCGCTAAACCTAATAGCATATTTACTTTTGCTGCATTCCCTTTTGATAAGCTGGCAATTTTTTCTGAAGAATCTACGTTAAAAAATTGTAGTAGCTCTTCAGCCCTTTGCGGATTCCAGCTTTTATAAAAATCCTCCATGAATGTAAAGGCGTCACCTATCGTCATTTGAGGAAGCATGGTGATTGTATCCGGAATAAAGGTGATCTTTTCGTAGCTTTCTTTCCTTATTTTTTCTCCGTCAATTAATATTTCACCGCTATTAATCGGAGTAAGCGCCATAATCGCTTTCATAACGGTTGTCTTCCCTACTCCGTTTATTCCGATTAAACAAGTAATTTCCCCTTTTTCGGCAGTGAAGCTAAGACCATTTAATACTTGTTTTCTGCCATATTTCTTTTTGATATCTTTTACTTCAATCACCTAGATCCCTCCTCTTCACCACTGTTGTATTTATCTTTAACAAGTTCCAACACTTCAGGTAACGGCACATTAATGGACTTAATAGAATTTAAAAACAAATCAACTGCTTCGACGATTAATTCCTCACGAACACTTTT
>DEQI01000207.1:0-446 GCA_002360295.1 Planococcaceae bacterium UBA3370 | reverse complement strand
ATCAAACCTTGTTCCTCCATTTCCTTATAAGCTCGTTGGGCAGTATTAGGATTAATCTTCAGTTGATTGGCCAGTTCCCTTCTTGATGGAATCTCTTGACCAGGTTCAAAAAATCCTTTAGCAATTTGTTCTTTAAAATGCCTAATCACCTGCACATACACTGGATCCCGATTATTAAACTTTACAATCAATCAACTCAACTCCTTGAAATCAAATTTTGTGTATTAATCACTTAATACACATTGTGCATAAAAATTTCTTTGAAGAACAAATAATACTAATTTATTCACTGTATTAACCGTTTAATACACTATAGGTAAAATATATATCGATATTCCAATTTGTTCCTTAAGGTGTATTATAGGCTTAATACGCATTTGATGTCAACTAATCTATGGAAAAATATGAAAACAACTCAGATGTGTTGATTATACATATTTTTGAAG
>DEQI01000242.1 GCA_002360295.1 Planococcaceae bacterium UBA3370 | reverse complement strand
CTGATTCAATCTATACGAGGTGGAGATCAAAAAGGGACATTGCTATGGCTTTTAGATGAAACAGTTACGGCGATGGGTGGACGAAAGTTAAAACAATGGCTTCACCAGCCGCTTGCGAATCGCACTATTATTGAACAACGTCATACAGTTGTGGAGCATTTGCTTGAAGACTTTTTCTTACGCGAGGAATTGCGTGAACGTTTAAAACAAGTTTATGATTTAGAACGCTTAGCCGGAAGAGTGGCATTTGGAACTGTGGGAGGACGCGATTTAGCACAATTACGTGAGTCTTTACGACAAGTGCCGGCCATTCAACAGCAGCTAGTAGCTAGTGCAAATGCAAATTTTGTGCAATTAGGTGAAGCACTAGATTTATGCGAGGATATTGAAAGCTTATTAAGTACAGCCATTACCGATCATCCACCGATTACGATCAAGGAAGGGGATGTTATTCGGGAAGGCTATAATGAGCGATTAGATGAATTACGCCATGCTGCGCGTAACGGTAAAGATTGGATTGCTCAGTTAGAACAAAAAGAACGTGAAATGACGGGTATTAAAAATTTAAAAATCGGCTATAACCGTGTATTTGGTTATTATATTGAGATTACAAAATCGAATATAGCCAATGCAGATTTAACACGCTATGAGCGAAAACAAACATTAGCCAATGCAGAGCGCTATATTACGGAAGAATTAAAGGAAAAAGAAGCGCTTATATTAAATGCAGAGGAACAAAGCTTAACGTTAGAATATGATTTATTTGTTGCCCTACGTGAGCAATTAAAAGCATTTATTCCGCGTGTACAGGCACTTGCCGCACAATTAAGTGAGCTAGATGTGTATGTAAGCTTTGCGGTTGTTTCTGAGAAATATCATTTTGTAAAGCCTACATTCCATGAAGGACGAGCATTATCGATTATCGAAGGACGCCATCCTGTAGTCGAAAAAATGTTAAATAAACAAATGTATGTACCAAATGATTGTGTGCTTCCCGATGAAAAAAATATGATGCTTATTACTGGACCGAATATGTCAGGGAAAAGTACGTATATGCGTCAAGTAGCGCTCATCGTTGTATTAGCGCAAATGGGTTGTTTCGTACCTGCTGCATCAGCACATCTACCTATTACGGATCAAATATTTACTCGTATTGGTGCTGCAGACGATTTAGCGGCAGGGCAATCAACGTTTATGGTCGAAATGTTGGAATCACAGCATGCTATTACACATGCGACGGCAAACAGTTTATTGTTATTTGATGAAATTGGCCGTGGTACTTCGACATACGATGGGATGAGCTTAGCTCAATCCATGATGGAATATATTCATAACCATATTGGTGCGAATACTTTATTTTCAACACATTACCATGAATTAACGGAGCTAGAGCAACAATTAGAACGTCTCCAAAATGTGCATGTAAGTGCAACGGAGCAAGAAGGTAAAGTCGTATTTTTGCATAAAGTAAAGCAAGGTGCGGCAGATAAAAGCTATGGTGTGCATGTGGCTGAATTAGCTAATATGCCACAGGAAATAATTGAGCGAGCACGATTATTGTTAGAGCAATTTGAAGCGAAAGAAGAATATACAATACAGCGTGTAAAAGAAAATCAAAAAGAGGAGCCGACTGCAACTAAAACGGAAGTACCAGTTGATAAAGAAAACGAACAGCTATCATTCTTTACTGAAGGCCCTATTCTGTCAGGGGTAGAGCAAGAAGTACTAGAAGCATTATCAAAAATGAATGTTATGGGTACGACACCTCTTGAAGCGATGACAAAACTGTATGAATTGCAACAAAAACTAATGAATAAGTAGGCGGTGAGCTAGATGGGGAAAATTCAAATAATGGACGAGTTGCTTTCCAATAAAATAGCAGCTGGTGAAGTAGTGGAACGTCCTGCATCCGTTGTAAAAGAATTAGTGGAAAATGCGATCGACGCGGAGAGTACACATATTGAAATTTTCCTTGAAGAAGCAGGACTTACGAAAATTCAAGTAATCGATAATGGCAGTGGGATGGATGAGGAGGATGCCTTTATTTCCTTCTCACGCCATGCAACATCAAAAATAAAATTAGAACAAGATTTATTTCGTATACGGACTCTCGGATTTCGCGGTGAAGCTTTAGCGTCCATTGCATCCGTATCGAAAGTCACACTCAAAACGTCAGATGGCAACAGTGGGGTTGAATTATTCCTTGAAGGTGGACAGTTAAAGGAACAAAAGCCATCAGCTTTAAGAAAAGGGACGGACCTAACCGTAGCGCAACTGTTTTTCAATACACCTGCCCGGTTAAAATACTTAAAGACAATTCAAACCGAATTAGGGCATTCAATCGATTTAATAAACCGCCTTGCATTAGGTAATCCTCATATCGCCTTTAAACTGTCTCACAACGGACAAACATTACTTCAAACGAACGGTCGAGGAAATGTCCAACAAGTCCTTGCTTCCATTTACGGTGCACAAAATGCGAAAAAAATGATTGCTTTTCAAGGGGAGACGAAGGATTACAAAATACATGGTTTTGCTACATTACCTGAAATCACTCGCGCTTCTAAAAACTATATGTCTATTTTCGTGAACGGACGTTGGGTGAAGCATTATTTAGTGCAAAAGGCGATAGTGGATGCATACCATACGTATTTGCCTATAGAACGTTACCCGATCATCGTTTTATATATCGAAGGAGACCCACAGTTAACGGATGTCAATGTACATCCTGCAAAACATCAAATTCGATTAAGTAAAGAACAAGAGTTATTACAATTAGTAGAGCAAACAATTCGGGAGGCTATTCGAGCGAGTGTGCGAGTGCCATTAGCAGCAAAGCCTGAAAAAACGGTTCGCATACCTGGTGAGCAAATGAATATATGGAAGCCTGCTCCTACCTTTGATGAAGAGAAAATGAATGCAATTGTCGATAAATTAAATGCGAATCAAGTTGTAAAAGAACCGTTTTTAG
>DEQI01000167.1 GCA_002360295.1 Planococcaceae bacterium UBA3370 | reverse complement strand
AAAATGATAAAGAAGGGGTGATGATATGGAATTTACTGTTTTATTGATAGAGGATGATCCATCAATTTTTGCAACTATTCAAGAACGTTTTGCCCAATGGTCTTTACGTGTGGTTGGCGTATCAAGTTTTCAAAAGGTGATGGATGATTTTATAAAAGAGCAACCGCAGCTTGTCATCATAGATATTCAATTGCTTGCCTATGATGGGTTTCATTGGTGCCGAGAAATTCGTATACACTCCAAGGTGCCCATTCTTTTTCTATCTTCAAGAGATCATCCCATGGATATGGTCATGGCGATGCAAATGGGTGCAGATGACTTTATTCAAAAACCATTTCATATGGAAGTTTTACTAGCTAAAGTACAAGCTTTACTTCGCCGTACATATGATTACCAAGAGCATCCTTCCGAAACCGTTCATTGGAATGGTGCCATTATCGATTATGACCGAGCAACCATAGAGTACAATAGTAGAAGTATTGATCTGACTAAAAATGAGTTATTTATATTGAAAATTCTCGTCAAGTCCTTTAATCAAATTGTATCTCGTGATGAATTAATGCGTAAACTGTGGGACGATGAACGCTTTGTAAATGACAATACATTGACGGTTAATGTAAATCGTCTACGTCAGAGGCTAGAAGAGATAGGGCTGGTGGATGTCATTGTAACTAAAAAGGGACTGGGTTATATGGCGGTGTTGAAGTAAATGTGGTTGTTTTTAAAGGAAAAACGTTCTTGGATTAGCTTATTCTTCTTATTGCAGTTATGGATCAATGTTTTATTCTTTTTAGATGAAGGTTTTTCGAAAGTGTCAATTCTCTATATTAATATGATTAATATTATACTCTTTGTTCTTTTTATAAGTTGGCGCTATATAAAGGAAATGAAACGGCTACGTCTCTTATGTAGTGGTAGTACAACAATAAGTGATATATCACCGTTTCAACAAGAAATATTACAACAAGTTACTAAAACAATAGATGAGCTAGAACAACAAATGAACAGGCAAAAAATCGACACATTAGAACGACATGATGAGATGATCGCTTGGGTCCATGAAATGAAGTCCCCAATGACTGCCATGAAATTAATGATTGAACAAATAGAGCCCTATACATTGAAGGAGAAAATGGAAAATGAGTGGATTCGAATACACTTATTATTAGATCAACAGTTACATTCGACACGATTATCTACAATAGAAAAGGATAATAGGCTAGAGAAAGTTATTTTACATAAAGTTGTCTATAAAGAGATTAACGAATTACGATCATGGTGTTTTGAAAAAGGGATAGGGATCGAAGTAGATACACTTGAGGAAACCGTTGTAACCGATGCGAAATGGTTAGCCTTTATTTTCAGACAAGTCTTTTCAAACGCTGTGAAATACAGTTATTCAAATGCTGAAATTCATATCTATACACGGCAAGATGCAAAAGGGCACACATTGCTAATCGTACAAGACTTTGGTTGTGGTATTGCTGCTGAAGATTTACCACGAGTGTTTCAAAAGTCATATACCGGTACAATCGGACGTGAAACAACAGCAGCGACAGGGATGGGATTGTACTTGGCAAAGCAGTCAGCAGAAAAACTAGGGATACGCTTATTAATTGAGTCTCAAGAAGGTTTAGGAACAACAGTGACTATCCAATTCCCAATGAATAATGAGTATCTTAAATCTTACGGTATGTGACGAAAATGTCATGTACCGTTTTTATTTGTCATCCAAAACGAACGAAACGAGTGTCTAAACAAGTTACAATGAAAGCAACAAGTTTTAAGTAAAGGGTGAGTGAATATGTCAATATTAGTAGCGAGAAAAGTTCGCAAAACATATGGTAAGCGTGCTTTAAAGCAGGAAGTATTAAAAGGTATTGATTTAGAAGTGAGTAAAGGTGAATTTATCGGGATTATGGGCCCGTCTGGTTCAGGTAAAACAACACTATTAAATGTCCTATGCTCGATTGATTCAGTATCTGAAGGACTTGTAGAAATTAACGGTCAACAATTACAAGGGATGAAAGAAAAAATACTCGCAAATTTCCGTCGAGAGCAGTTAGGATTTATATTCCAAGACTATAATTTACTTGATACATTAACGGTTAAGGAAAATATTTTATTACCGCTTTCTATAAGTAAAATGCCAAAAGCGGCAGCAGAAGCAAGATTTAAAGAGCTTGTGAATATATTAGGTATAGAGGATATAACAAGTAAGTATCCAAATGAAATCTCAGGCGGGCAGAAACAACGAACTTCTGCAGCACGTGCCTTAATCTCAAATCCCTCTATAATATTTGCAGATGAGCCAACAGGTGCATTGGATTCCAAATCTGCTACAGCGCTACTTTCGAATTTAGCAACGATTAATAAGGACAAGCAGGCGACTATTATGATGGTGACACATGATGCGGTAGCAGCAAGCTTCTGTAGTCGCGTGTTGTTTTTAAAGGATGGGAAAATCTATACAGAGCTTTATAAAGGAGAGAAGGCACGTAACGAGTTTTTTCAGCAAATTTTAAATACGCAAAGTGTACTAGGCGGTGATGGCTATGACGCTTAGTCAGCTTGTATTACGCAGTATGCAAAAAAACATTAAACACTACTATTTATACTTTTTTGCACTTATTTTTAGTGTGACACTGTATTTTTCATTTATTACACTACAGTATAATGAATCCGTTTTAGAGGCAACAAAAAGAAGTGGTACAGCAGCCTCAGGGTTTGAAGCAGCATCATATTTACTGTATTTTATTGTGACATTTTTCGTATTATACGCGAATCATTTATTTATGAAGCGCCGTAGTAAAGAAATCGGACTTTACCAGTTAATTGGGATGACGAAAGGCTTAATCATCCGTTTAATTGCATTAGAAAATATTTTGTTATTTGTAGGCGCAGTCATTATTGGTATGGGATTTGGCTTTTTAAGTTCGAGATTATTTGCCATGATTTTATTAAAGGTACTAGCCTTTGAGTCAGTTGTGAGCATGACACTAAGTACACAGGCCATAAAGCAAACGGCCATTATTTTTGGTGTTTTATTAGTGATTATATTAGGGCAAATGG
>DEQI01000367.1 GCA_002360295.1 Planococcaceae bacterium UBA3370 | reverse complement strand
CTGTTTTAGCTGCGGGTTGTGGATCAAGTGCAACTGTACAAGAAGGCTCAACAAATGAAAGCAAATTAACATTAGAAGAAGTATTCGACAAAGCTGTAGAAAGACAATCTGAAATTAAAAGCCTAAAAGCGACTACTGATATGACACAAGTGATGGATATTAATGATGGGACTGAAGCTATTAAAGTAAACTCATCTGCCATAATGTCGATGGAGTTGGTAGTAGACCCAATGCAGTTCTTTATTGATGGGACAATGTCTATGGCAGATGAAGCGAGTGGCGAATCACTTGATATGCCGCTAAAAATGTATATGACAGCTGAAGATGGCTTCTACATGTTTGATATGGAATCTGACAGTTGGATAAAACTCCCGAGCGATTTATATGATACGTTATTGGCTCAATCGGGTATGCAAGCAGATGCGTCTGAGCAGCTTAAAATGTTACAAAAATACGTTACAGATTTCACATTTGAACAATCCGACAGCGATTACATTTTAACATTAAAAGCAGATGGCGATCAGTTTACACAGCTTATAAAAGAGCAAATCTCAACATCAATCCCTGATATGGCTGAGGAGTTATCTGCTGAATTTGATAAAATGACTTTTGATGATACGATGTATAAATTAACAATCGACAAAGAAACATTTGACACAAAAGAAATCGTTATGGACATGGTACTATCAATGGATGTAGAAGGATCATCTATTAAGCTAGATCAAAAATCAACAACAAAATACAATGAAATTAACTCCATTTCAAGTATCGAGATTCCACAAGATGTACTTGATCATGCACAAGAAATTAATTAATAATCCCCTCTTTTAATATAAAATGCATGTCGGATATACTCATCCGATATGCATTTTTTATGTAGTCGTATATGAGAAAACAAAAGCGCATCAACAAAAAGATTGTACTTATACTCATTTCAATTAACCAAATGATACAACTAGGTACAAATGGTTATTCCCCTTAAGTATTTCTATCTAGATATCCTGTTCCTTAGCCTATCAATTTTTTATATTATCAAAATATTATTACATATTGACAATAATTATTGTTGGTGATATTCTTTATTACATCATCAATCTAGTGTGCTAAAGTGTTAAATCACAAAATTATTGGAGGAATTTTTATGAAACGATTACTATCCGTTCTTTTATTGCTCACTGCACTTATGACCGTATTAACTGCATGTGGGACTGCAAAAGATTCATCATCTAGTTCAACTAAAGAAACAATTATAATCGGTGTTGATGATAAATTTGCACCGATGGGATTCAGAGATGATAAAAATGAAATGGTCGGTTTTGATATTGACCTTGCTCGAGCAGCTGGTGAACATATGGGAGTTGACATTCAATTCCAACCTATTGATTGGCAAACAAAAGAATCAGAATTAAACAGTGGTCGCATCGATTTAATTTGGAATGGCTATACAATTACAGATGAACGTAAAGAAAAAGTATTATTTACAAAGCCTTATTTAGAAAATGCTCAAGTTGTCATGACGTTAAAAGATTCTAACATTGCTTCAATTTCTGAATTAGCTAATAAAGAAGTAGGTATTCAAGCGTTATCTTCTGCTCTTGATGCGCTAAATGCACATCCAATTCATAAAGAAGTAAAAAAAATAACGGAGTATCCTGATAACGTATTAGCACTAACAGATTTAAAAACTGGACGTGTAGATGCTGTAGTTATTGATAAAGTGGTTGGCGAATATTACATAACTCAAGAACCAGATACATTTAATATTCTAGACGAATCATTGTCACCTGAACAATATGCTGTTGGTGTGAAAAAGGGCAATGAAGCACTATTAGAAAAACTACAAACGACACTTGATCAAATGAATGAAGACGGCACTGCTGCTGAAATTTCAACAAAATGGTTCGGTGAAGATATCGTTTTAAAATAGTTCAATCATTTTTGATACTAGTAAAACGGTTTTGCGTGTAGATCAGGCGGTATTCCCCTTTCTCTGCACGCTTGTATTTATTTTAAAATAAAAGATTGTTTCGATAATTCATTGCGTCACAATCCTCATTCTTTTATTTTCAGGAGGAAACGATAATGGCTGAATATTTTAATACAATAATTTTGCCTATGCTGGATGGCGCTAAAATGACGGTTCTACTGTTTATTATTGCCATTGTTATTTCGATACCATTCGGATTTTTACTGACATTTGCTGTGAAAAGTCAATTTAAACCATTATCTTGGTTAGCACAAGGCTACATATATGTCATGCGTGGCACACCTTTATTATTACAATTATTGCTTATTTGCTTCGGTCTACCGATGATTCCAGTTATAGGTGAATATTTAGTATTAGATCGTTTTGTAGCCGCTTGCTTAGGCTTTATTTTAAATTACGCAGCGTATTTTGCTGAGATTTTCCGTGGGGGCTTATTAGCTATCGATAAAGGGCAATATGAAGCGGCTCAAGTGTTAGGCTTATCAAAATGGCAAACGACAACGCGCATCATTTTACCTCAAATGTTCCGTGTTGCCTTACCTGCCCTATCCAACGAGTCTATCACTTTAATTAAAGATACAGCTCTTCTTTATGCAGTCTCTGTGCCAGAATTATTACATTTTGCTCAAACTGCTGTGAACCGTGACTTTACAATTACACCATTTTTCATTGCGGGTGCTATTTATTTAGTCATGACTCTCCTATTAACATTATTTTTCAAAGGCTTAGAGAAGCGATTTAAGTTTGAATAACAGAGGTGGACATAATGGCTCTTATAGAAGTTTCAAATATAAAAAAATCATTTAGTAATGTAGAAGTCTTAAAAAATATTTCATTCCAAATTGAAAAAAACGATGTAGTCGCTGTTATCGGCCCTTCTGGTTCTGGTAAAAGCACGATGCTGCGTAGTTTAATTCATTTAGAAACAATTGATGGTGGAAGCATTCGTGTGGCAAATGACTATTTAGTGGAAGATGGACAGTATGCGAAACCGCAAGAAATTAAAAATATTACCGGGAAGATGGGTATGGTGTTTCAGCACTTTAACCTATTTCCACATTTAACAGTGAAGCAAAACTTAGAAATATCACCAAGTTTATTAAAAATAGAGTCTGCTGAGGCTATTACCAAACGCAGTGATGATTTACTCCAAAAAATCGGCTTAGCAGATAAAGCAAATGCCTACCCTGCTAATCTATCAGGCGGCCAAAAGCAACGTGTGGCAATAGCGCGTGCACTCATGCTGAATCCACAAATTTTATTATTTGATGAACCGACATCTGCACTTGATCCTGAGTTAACAGGTGAAGTATTAAAAGTAATGAAGGATTTAGCAGAAGATCATATGACCATGATCGTCGTTACCCATGAGATGGGCTTTGCACGTGAGGTGGCAAATAAAGTAATGTTTATGGACGGTGGAGAAATTATTGAAGCAAATGATCCAGAAAGCTTCTTTACAAACCCTCAATCTGAACGCTTAAAAACTTTTTTACAAAAAAATTTGAAGTAGTTGAATAAAAGCTTGGTCTAATCAAATTAGAACCAGGCTTTTTTATTTGCTATTTATTTCATGATCTTCTTCATCTCCCCTCCATTCCTTCCACTGTTCTTTAGTCCACGAGTCCATTTTTGTTGTATCAAATGTTTTCATCGGTAAAACAACATTAATAATTTCTTTTGTCATGCACTATACTCCCCTTAATCATTATGATTGCCTATTTAAAGTAAATGCGCTGTCCATTGAATTACTGAACTATTACAGTCAAGCTCTCCAATCGTTTTAATGATTTTTTTAGTATCTAAATAAAACGATACTTACGTGAAAATTGCATGAATACTAAAATAATCGTTAACGCAACAACAAAATACCACAATATATTAAAAGGA
>DEQI01000146.1:965-3282 GCA_002360295.1 Planococcaceae bacterium UBA3370 | reverse complement strand
TCACCTCCTCTCCAATCAACTAGCAAATGTCCTTTATTTATTTTTCTACTAGAGAAATCACGCTTTCATCTTCAGAAATATGTATAATCAACACATCTGAAGTACATCATTACTTATCAAAGTGGAAATCACTGCAGTATGGAGATTCAATTATCAATACATATGAGGGTATATCATATCAAAGGTGCTATCGAATACTCATACTCTTTCATCAAAAAAAGAGTGCCTATAATTAATAGACACCCCTAGTAAATTATTTAAAATTATAGGTCAGTATTGCATTACCATTATACCGTAAGAGCAAAGAGAAGAGCTAAATTAAACATATCTTTGACTAAACATACATCTGGTGAATCTCTCTCAAATCTTTAATGTTGTATAACATTGCTTTACTTTTTCCATTCACTTCGAAGCATTCCGTATACAACGTGATTTACATAATGGTCGTACAGCCATTCTACATGGCGAATCGTGCCTTCTTGAACAAATCCTAGTCGCTCTGGTATTGCTCGACTTTTTCCATTCCCTTCTGCGACATGAATTTCAACCTTTTGTAAATCATAATGATCAAAAGCAATCGTAATCATCGCCTTGGTTGCTCGTGTCATAATACCTCGACCTTGATATTGTTCATCTAACATATAGCCGATATACGCTGTTTTGTTTGAGGAGTTAATAGCGTTAAAACCGATTTTACCGACAATTTTCCCGTTATAAACGATCGCTGTATCAAGCGCTGTCCCTTCCACAAATTTTCTCAAATTGATGTCGATAAATTGCTTTGTTACAGATACTTCAGTTGAAGAATCTAACCAACCAAGCCATTCACGTAAATAATCGCGCGAACGGTCAATCATCTCAAAAATTTCTTCTGCATCCCGCTGCGTTATGAGTCTTAATTCAACTTCTTCATCCACTTTGTATGTAAACATTGGCAATCCCTCCTACTAATTTTAATTATCATGGCATAAACATCCAATTTAATCAAATTCACAAAAAACGCCGAACATCTGCTTATTTTTGTTATTCACAGAGTATGTATGTAAAAAAAGAAAGCACCATAAAAAGGTACTTTCTTTTTACTTTCTTACTAGTTCAACTGTTACAATTTCCGGTAAATTAAATAGACGATAAGGTACTACGCTATTTCCTAACCCTCTACTCACTACCATTGTTGTATTGTTTTCAACAAAAGTGCCTGCTGTGTATTGAGGGAAGAGCCCTTGCCCCGGAGCAATGAGCCCTCCTACAAAAGGTAGCCGAATTTGCCCGCCATGTGCATGACCTGTAAATACTAAATCTACATCATTTGCCGTATATGTGCTAAATCGTTCCGGGCGGTGTGATAGCAGTAGCGTAAACATATCATTTTGCACGTTCGTTAATGCAATATCTAGCATTTCTTGTGTTTCCTTACCCATAAGCGGATCTTCAATACCGACAATCGCTAAACGCTCCCCGTCGCGTTCTAGCACAAGCGATTCATTCGGCAGTACATGTACACCTAACTCAGTAAGCGCTGCATAAATTTCGTCCATCTTATTTATCGCCACTTCATGATTCCCAAGTACATAATACACATCCGCCATTTCCACAAAAGCTTTTACAGCATGTAAACTATTTTCCAAATTATATCGGTTGCTATCAATTAAATCCCCTGTAATGAAAATGGCATCTGGTTTGGTAGCCCTGACTTTTTCAATAAGTTTTTGTTGTTTTTTACCGAATGTAGCATCGTGTAAATCCGTTACTTGTGTAATCCGATAATGATCAAAGCTTGCTGGAACTTTTTCAGATTCATACACATGCTCCGTTACAACGAGCCACTGGTTATTAATTTCAAGGAAAATATACAATGCAAGAATAAACACAATCCATTTAACTAGTTTTCTCAATACACACCGCTCATTTTCTATTAATAATATAAGTAATTAATCATCCCACTATTATCAATGATATTAATATGCTTCGGAACATTCAAGTGTAACATTTGCTGACCCATTAAATAATTGTGATATCTTTCTTCATTTGAATGGTTTTCGTAATAATTTTCTAGTATTTCGATGTTAGGCTGAATGTGATGGTACGTTACTTTTACTTCTCTTTTCTCTACTATAGATAAAGTACTATCGTCCAAGGTCATTTCCGGTGCTACGATTTTATCGGTTATGTCTATGCCTGAAAAAACGAACGGAAATTCATAATAGCTAGCAAAAATTTCATTAGAATTGGGATCATCTCGCCACGTGACAACAACGCGTGTAGCTGGGTATTCCAGATTCGTTGTTAATGTTAACTCATCTGTAGGGAGCGTCAT
>DEQI01000146.1:0-851 GCA_002360295.1 Planococcaceae bacterium UBA3370 | reverse complement strand
TTGTTTTTTAGCATTTGGTAAATAAGGTAATGCAAACATTAGTACTATCCCTACTACTATATAAATCCCCACAAAAACATAAATGCGTTTCGGTGTCCATATTTTTATACGTGACGTCATACGTCTTATGCCGTCGAGTCCAAAATAAACAACAAGTATTAAAACAATAATTGGAATAAAAGTAAATAAACCTCTCAACCTCTTCGCACCTCCATTCGATTCGTTATGATGCAAGCTAAACTATATAATAGGAACGACAGAAGGAAGGTTTTTAATATTAGTGCGTTGTAACTCTTATCAAATAGCCATATAAAAAAACTACGCTCTGTAGGCACATAACGTATAAATAGCACAAAGGAACCTACTCCTAAGAATATCGCTAAAATCCTCGAAAGTTTATAGACACTACCTGTGAAAAAACCTACTGCCGTAGCAAATAGTATAATCATGCACATGGCACAAAACGTTGTTACATTTGGGAAAACGGCACCTATGGCGATGTCATAATCAAGTATCAGCATTTTCCCAAAGAGCGTCATATAATGTGTGCTGATTGCTGTAATAGCTGCAAAGAAACTAACGATACATAAAAAAATAATAGTCGATATATTGGCACTAAATCTTGTAGTTGGTATGGAGAAATTATCATGATCTAAACGTTTTGTTGCTAATGTAAATCCGATAAATAAAGCTGAAACAGCCGAAACCATGAAAACTGCATCTAAAGAATAAATATATTCTCTTAGTTCCATATTATTTAATCCGCTTCCACTCATGCCGCTATGCGTAAATAGTAATGAGAAAATGATCTGCACAAAAATAAACAAGGTCAAAATATTACTGTATGTTAC
>DEQI01000048.1:2996-4112 GCA_002360295.1 Planococcaceae bacterium UBA3370 | reverse complement strand
AGAAGAAAACCAAACAGTCAGTCAAAAGCAAAAGAGAATAAAATTGAATGTTAATTAATGGTTGTTTATAATGAAAATAACTCGTTTCATTTTAGCGTGTCCTCTTTTTACGTTTGTGAAGGAGGATTTTTTTGAATCCCTCGCTTTTTATCCAAGGTTTAACAGCTCTTATCAAACGGTTGCATCCCACTCATGAAAAATATAAGCAGATCCAAGATGAACTAAATCGCTCAATTAGTGGAGAGCATGGAGAACAACATGTGTATTCATTATTAAAGCGACTTCCTGAAAACTTCACCATTTTGCATAATGTGTATATCTATGGACAGCAAATTGATTTTCTACTACTTTCCCCAAGTTTTTGTGTCCTATTAGAGGTGAAAAATATTAAAGGGAAACTTCGGTTTACACAAAATCCACGACAACTGATTCGTTTAAATGATGATAAAGTAGAAGACATTTTTCAAAGCCCAGAAAGTCAATTGGAGCAAAATGTAGCTGCTGTACAAGAATTTTTTAAACAACAACAAATAGTAATCCCCGTTTATAGTGCTATTGTATTTCCGTTTCATAATGTAAGCTTCTTGGAAGTTGGAAATACCCCTATTTTTATTGGAAAAGATGTCTTAAATTTTATTAAAAAGATTAGCGGACATCATCCGGTTATGAATCCAGCAAAGATTGGCAAGTTATTGTGTGATCATGCAAAACCGCTACACCGTTTTCCTCTCTGCTCCTTTTATAAAATTCATGAAAAATCTATTTTACATGGACCAGAGTGTACAAACTGTCACACAATTCCTATGAAGCGAATCCGTTTTACTTGGATTTGTAGTACATGTGGAAAAACGGATCAAACTGCTCATATTCAGGCTTTAGTGGATTATCGTATGCTTATTAATGAGACAATTTCTGTACGAGAATTGATTTCCTTTTTAGGATTAAGAAATAGGTATGAGGCTATTCGGATTCTTAATAAACATTCACTCGAAAAACTAGGTAAAAATCGCAGCACCAAATATAAATTGAAAATATAAAACGTTCGAAAATAGGACAAGTTATTTTATGAAACGAGTTTTTAAATTAAGTTAGGCTTAGAAAAGCGAACACAGGAAG
>DEQI01000048.1:0-2875 GCA_002360295.1 Planococcaceae bacterium UBA3370 | reverse complement strand
AAAAACCACAAATATGAGTGAGAACGCCTATAAATTAATCAAGTCGTACGAAATGCTACTTATACATAACAATGTCAAAATTAAGCCACAATAAATAGTAAAGACAATTAATAATTCTACAAAATCATTTCACACAGCGCGCGGAAAGTTGTATACTGTATGACATAATAATTCCGCTTTTCGGACGACTTCATATATAAATGGAACAATTTCCATTTAGAAATCGTTACTAATGATGTAGCTACTAATGTACATGAATGACAGCTGAGTCACTTTAAGCTCACTAAGTCTTAATATCACAAGAGCTGCAACGGAATTATTAGAACGCTAACTATGACTATATTCACAGGCATGAAAGGAAGTAGCGAAAATGACAAAATCAATTTGTGTCGTTGGCTTAGGATATATTGGTTTACCAACGGCGGTAACGTTTGCAAATCACGGTGTAAAGGTGCACGGAGTTGATTTGAACCCGGCTGCTGTGAAAAGTATTCAAGAAAAGAAATTACACATTGAAGAAACTGGATTACAAGAACTTTTAAATAAAGCGGTAGATGATGGTTATTTAACAGCTTCAACAAAACCGCAGCAAGCAGATGTATTTATTATTGCGGTGCCATCACCGATTAACCCGGATAATACAGCCAATTTAGAATATGTTCGTGAAGCGACTGCTTCGATCGTTCCTTATGTGAAAGAGGGCGATTTAGTTATTTTAGAATCTACTGTACCACCGAAAACAGTAGAAAATGTAATGCTACCTGAACTTGTGAAATCTGGACTTGCGATTGGTGATCAACTGTATGTTGCGCATTCACCTGAACGAGTTATTCCTGGACGTATTTTCGAGGAATTGATTAACAATGACCGTATTGTTGGTGGTATTAACCGAAAATCTGCAGAGTTAACAAAGGAACTGTACGAAACATTTGTAAAAGGAAATATTCATTTAACAGATGCTACGACAGCTGAACTTGTTAAAGTCATGGAAAACACTTATCGTGATGTGAATATCGCGTTTGCAAATGAGCTAGCAAAAATGGCGGAAACATTAGATGTGAACATTTGGGAGGCTATTCAATTTGCCAACTACCACCCACGTGTGAACATTCACTTCCCAGGTCCAGGTGTAGGCGGTCACTGTATCGCAGTCGATCCTTGGTTCTTAGTGGAGCTTTGCGGTGAACAGGCGCAATTAATTCACCTATCACGTAATACGAACGACTCTATGCCAAGCTATACAGCACAAAAAACGCAAGCCATTCTGAATAAAAACGGCATTGCTGGAGCGACTGTTGGTGTATTCGGTTTAGCGTTTAAAGGAAATGTAGATGATATGCGCGAAAGCCCATCTACAATTGTCATTGATGAGCTTCAAAAATTAGGCTTAAATGTTGTTTCATATGATCCACATATTAAGGAAAATAAACATGCGACACAAACGCAAAGCTTAGAAGAAGTAACAGCGGCTGCAGATATTTTATTATTCTTAACGGATCACAATGAGTTTAAAGAGTTAAACCCTGAAACGGTTTCTTCGAAAAACAAAATCGTATTCGATACGAAAAATTGCCTAAATCGTGATACTTGGGAACGAGCAGGCTTCCAATTCCACTTATTAGGTGATTCTAAAAACATATAAATTTTCTGAGGTGGTTCGAAAGGCGACACTTTCCGGCCACCCCCTTACATAATGAATAGTGCGATTAGGAGATGGATCCCTAGTTGCAAAGGGGACGTCTAAAATGATTTTTCAGACGTCCCCTCCTTTTTTGGTGTAATATTTTATTAAAAGCGCAAACTGAATAAAAGCGCATGGAGAATCATCCACTTATTAATGAAGAAAGGCTGACAAATAACATGAAAGAAACTGTTCTCGGTATTAACGTTAACACGGAAAACTATGATGAGTTATTACCGAAAGTATTTGAACGTATCGAAACAAAACAAAAATCACTGATCGTGGCCATCAATCCTGAAAAGATTATTAAAGCAAAAGAAGATCCAGCCCTGAAAACATTACTCAATAATGCGGAGTTCCAAATACCAGACGGAATAGGTGTGATTTTGGCGTCAAAAATTCAAAAAGGGCAAATTACATCCCGCGTGACAGGTGTAGATATGATGATGCGTCTTTGCGAAGAAGCAGCAAAACGTCAAAAACCAATTTTCCTATATGGTGGGAAGCCGGGGGTAGCAGATAAAGCAGCGGAAAAATTGAAACAACTGTATCCGACGATCCTCATTGCTGGTACACAGGACGGTTATGAAAAGGATAACGATAAAGTCATTGCTAAAATAAATGAAGCAAAGCCTGATTTATTATTCGTTGCGATGGGGTCACCTAAACAGGAAAACTGGATCAATGCAAACCGTGATCAATTGCATCCGACCATTTATCAAGGAGTAGGCGGTTCATTCGACGTACTAGCAGGCACTGTCAAGCGTGCGCCAGAAGCGTTCCAAAAAGTCGGAATGGAATGGTTTTATCGTTTAATGAAAGAACCTAGCCGCATAAAACGACAAATTGCGCTACCGCTATTTCTTCTAGAAGTGGCGCGGCATTCAAAGCAAAAGTAATTGAACATCGAAAAAATATTTATGTAATTTTTGTAATATTTGATTGTTATATTGTAATGAAAGTGTTACACTGTAACCAGTAGTAAGATTTCCTCTATGATATACAGAGACTTTAAATTTTTTCCCTGCAAGGAAAAACGGTTGGTAGCCCGAGAAAAAGACTTAAGCAGCTTATGCTTAAGTCTTTTTCTTTTTGTGAGTCACTTTTAAAACCATCTAAACAACTAACCAGATCATCCAAAACCATCGAATAACATCTTAAATAAAACATCCCCAATAAATAAATCCAACATTC
>DEQI01000221.1:23226-31163 GCA_002360295.1 Planococcaceae bacterium UBA3370 | reverse complement strand
AATAATCCTTTGAAAAAGGTAACTACAATAATGTAGCTACCTTAATCGATGTTCTAATATGTTATTAAAACTTATTCTTAGTACTCATCTTCGCGGAATCCAAAGTCACGTAGGTGAGTAGATTTATTGCGCCAATCTTTTTGTACTTTTACCCAAAGCTCTAAATATACTTTAGAGCCCAGTAGCATCTCAATATCTTTTCTTGCCAGTGTACCTACCTCTTTTAGTAAGGCACCTCGCTTACCAATGACGATCCCTTTTTGTGAATCACGCTCAACCATGATAGTTGCTTGTACGCGAATCATATTTTCATTTTCTTCGTCACGCTTAATTCGATCAATCACAACAGCGATTGAATGTGGAATTTCTTCACGCGTTAAATGCAATACTTTTTCGCGTATTAATTCCGAAATAATAAAGCGCTCTGGATGATCCGTTACTTGATCTGCAGGATAATATTGAGGTCCTTCTGGTAAATACTTTTCAATTGTTGCCAATAAATTTTCAACATTATTGCCTTGTAATGCAGAGATAGGAATAATTTCAGCAAACGGAAATTTATCCTTATAATCTGCAATAATATCGATTAGGTCATCCGGATGCACTTGGTCAATTTTATTGATTACTAAAAAGACTGGTGTTTGATTACCTTCAAGCATTTCGATAATGAATTCGTCACCCTTACCGATTTTTTGCTCAGCATTTACCATGAACATAATCAAATCCACTTCACGCAATGTATTTTTAGATACTTTTAACATAAATTCACCAAGCTTATGCTTTGGCTTATGGATACCTGGTGTATCAATAAAAATCATTTGTGAATGATCTTGCGTTAGTACACCTTGTACTTTATTACGTGTCGTTTGTGGTTTATCGGACATAATGGCAATCTTTTGTCCGATTACACGGTTTAAAAATGTCGACTTTCCTACATTTGGTCGACCAATAATCGAGATAAATCCCGATTTAAAATTACTGTTTACTTGCTGCATAATCTAAATCCTCCGGTGTGAATGCACCTGGTAACAATTCACCAACAGTTGTTTCCTTCACATCACCTTTTAAGTTCGTTAAATAAACTGGCATGTCTGGTGAGCAAAATTCGCTCATGACTTGTCTACATGCTCCACAAGGCGCGCATGGCTTATCAGTATCGGCCACAACAGCAAGCGCCTTAAATTTCATAACACCTTCTGAAACTGCTTTGAAAAATGCTGTACGCTCCGCACAGTTTGTCATACTATAACCTGCATTTTCAATATTGCACCCATGATAGACAGTACCGTCTTCCGCTAAAAGTGCAGCACCAACTGGGAATTTTGAGTACGGTACATATGCTTTTTGTCTTGCAATTTTTGATTGTTCTAATAATGAATTCTTATCCACTAAACGAACCTCCTAATTCTTTTCATGCATTTTAAAACCATTTTGGAATAAAAATGAGTAATCCGATTATAACACTGCTCAGTGCAAATACAAATACCGCGCCTGCAGCAATATCTTTTGCATCTTTGGCAAGCGGATGAATGTCAGGCGATGCTAAGTCTACTACTCGTTCTATCGCCGTATTAATCATCTCCGCGCTAATCACAAGTGCTATCATGATAATCAATATGAGCCATTCCATTAACGATAGTCCCGTCATGAGGCCTGCAATGATGACCACAACAGCACTCAATAAATGAAAGCGCATATTTTGCTCTTTCGTTGCCGTAAAAATCCCTTGTATAGCAAAAGTAAAGGACTTGAAAAACTTACGGCTGTCCATTTTCATCACGACCTAAGCCAAATGTTGATAAAATCACATCTTGCTTGCCGAACATTACTTTTTCATCTTCCTCATTCATATGATCATACCCTAATAAATGTAAAAATCCATGAACAGCTAAAAAGCCAAGCTCTCGTTCAAAAGAATGCCCGTATTGTTCGGCTTGTTCTTTTGTACGGTCAATTGAAATAATAATATCCCCTAAAATTCTTGGCATATCTTCCCCGACTATTGGTACTTCCCCTTCGCCTAACTCCTCTAGCGCAAAGGAAATAACATCTGTCGGTTGATCTTTATCACGATATTCACGATTGATTTCATGGATTGCTTCATTTGTTACAAATGAAATAGATACTTCACTACCTTGTTCAATATTTTCTACTTGTGCAGCATGCTGTAATAGCTTTTCCACTAGCTCCATATGACTTTCTTGTACTTCAGTCGTTTCATCTAAAAAATCAATATTTAAAATCATACGAACCCTCCTACGCTTATTTAGGATACTCTATTCGAGAATGGAATGTCCCATTTAGCGTTTCACATAATACATTTTCTATAATTTTTAATTCTTTCAATGAAATATCACATTCATCAAACTGGTTATCTTGTATACGGTCTTGAATAATCGACTGAACGAGCTTCTGTATTTTATCTGCTGTCGGTTCTTTCATCGAGCGTGTAGCCGCTTCTACACTATCTGCCACACTAATGACAGCTGCTACTTTCGTTTGAGGTTTTGGACCCGGATAACGGTACTTTGACTCGTCTACATTATGCCCTTCTTCTTTCGCTTTGAATAAGAAATATTTTAATAAACTTGTTCCATGATGTTGAAGCGCGATATCAATAATTTCTTGTGGCATTTTATGCTTCCTCAATAACTCCGCCCCATGTGTCGTATGGGCAATAATGATATCCGCACTAGATTGAGGCGGTAAAGAATCATGAGGATTGATACCTGACATTTGGTTTTCTATAAAAAAGGCAGGTCTTTTCGTTTTACCGACATCATGATAATAGCAGCCAACACGTGCTAATAATCCATCCGCACCGATTGCTTCACAAGCAGCTTCAGCTAAATTCGCTACCATAATACTATGATGATACGTACCTGGCGTTTCCGTTAAAATCTTTCTTAATAACGGATGATTTGGGTTTGATAATTCTATTAAACGCATCGTTGATAAGATACCAAATGCTGATTCAAAAAATGGTAATAATCCGATTGTTAATGCACCTGATAATAATGCAGATACAACACCAGCGATAATGTAGAAACCGATTTCTGAAATGCCGTACGTTGATTGCGACATTAATAAATAAAATACGATAAACAAAATATTAATAATGGTTACTATACCGCACGCTTGTAATAAATTTGCTCTTTTTTCGATACTACGCATGAAATATAATGTGGCAAATCCACCAAAAATAATATAAAGTGTAATATCCATTTGTAGCACCGCAGAATAACCACTATGGAATAGAACACCTGCTGTTGCAGCCGTCATGACAGTTACGACAGAAGCTGCTCTATCATTGGCAAGTAGCCGAACGAGCATTGTTGATAATGCCGTTGGGAATAAATACGCAATCATCACGTCAAAGTTATCTGCTACTAAACTCATCAATTTCATAATGGCTATCGAAATAGTATAAACCATTACCGTCACTAGAAGGGCACTACGACGTTTTGATCGTTCCATTTTTGAACGGTCAAATAAAATAAACATAAAGGACATTTGCAATACGATTAAAATAGCCAGTCCAATAATTGGTTTAATGGATGCTTTCGTATTTAAAATACCTAACAGCTCTAGCTGGCGGTATACTTCTCGATCAATAATTTCGCCTTCCTGCACAATGATTTGACCTTGCAAAATACGCGTCGGTTCTACTGCTTCACGCGCTTGTTGCTTTCGAAGCTCAGTTTTTTCTTCATCAATTGTTTCAGTTTCAACAATGGCAGCGCGTCCAATCGCAATCGAAGTATTAATCAATGCTTGTGGAATAGTAGTAGTTTGGCTAATTTTGCTCTCTACTTCACTTCGCACGATCGGAATATTTTCTTTTCGAATCGACTTTTCTAAATACGTTTTCACTAGATTTGATAATGTATCTCGTGTACGTTGCAATGACTTTTCGTCTGCAGAAATTAATGCTTCTAGTTGAACATCTGTAATGACAAGTCCTGATTGGTTTTGTAAAATATCTTTTAATTTACTTTTTAATAGTTCAATTTGTTTGTCTTTAGGTATTATTTCTTCACTTTGAGCGATTTCATTCCGAACATCTATTACTATATCAAAAATAGATGTGACAAATGCTGTCCGATGCTTAGCAATCTCATTATTAAATACATAAACATCTTCAACAGCGTTTTCGGCTTGTTCCCGCTCTTGTTCTGTCTTTACTGTATCTTCAATGGTTTTGACAGAACGAATGGTTTCAGGTGCAAGTTGCAATAGTTGTATGTTATATGTAGTACCTCTAACATTACCGACCACAAATAAAAATTGTACAATCGCTGTTAGGAGGAGGACAATTAATAAAAAGGAACGGAAACTAATTAAATTGATTATTTTATTTAATTGGTTCTTCATCTTACACCTCCACTTTACTTTATTTCTAGTTTACCAATTTCTTAGTAGAATTTCATGAAAAGGTGTAAGTTTTTTTGTCTTTTTGTCGTTTAAAATCCGTTATATTGTAACAACAGCTATTAAACCAAGTAAATTTGTTTTCTTTTTCTAAGTCTATGGGAAGAACATGCTGATTAAGAACATCTGACAAATTTATGTCTAAAATGCCTTCCAGTACCCCGCAGAAAGCCTGTTCATCATCTACTCGAATAATGCTCCACTAACTAACAAAGCTGCCCTGTAAATTGTACAGGACAGCCTGAAAACATATTATAGTTCTTGTTCAGCGTAGGCTTGAATGACTTTTGCCACAAGGGGATGTCTTACAACGTCTCCTTGCTCTAATATTTGGAAATGAATATCTTTTACATATTTTAATGTACGTTCTGCAATGATTAAACCTGATTCAGTATTTTTCGGTAAGTCAATTTGTGTTTTATCGCCTGTTATTACCATTTTTGAACCGAATCCTAAACGAGTTAAAAACATTTTCATTTGTTGATGTGTCGTATTTTGTGCTTCGTCTAAAATAACGAAAGCATCATCTAACGTACGTCCGCGCATATAAGCAAGTGGTGCAATTTCTATCGTACCACGCTCAATAAGTCTTTGCGTTTGCTCTTGACCGTAAATATCATGTAATGCATCGTACAATGGACGTAAATAAGGATCTACCTTTTCTTTTAAATCACCAGGTAAAAATCCAAGTGATTCACCAGCTTCTACTGCTGGACGTGTTAAAATAATACGTTTAACATGTCCATTCTTTAAAGCTTGTGCTGCCATGACAACAGCTAAATATGTTTTTCCTGTACCAGCTGGGCCTAAACCGAAAATTAAATCTTTATGACGAATCGCCTTTATGTATTCACGTTGTCCGATTGTTTTTGCACGAATCGGCTTTCCTTTCGTGTTACGCGCGATTTCTTCATCGTAAAGCTCTGCAAAATACTCAATTGTTCCTTTATTAGACATCTCAATGGCTGTGGCAACATCTCGTTGGTCAATATTTATATTTTTACGAATTACTTGCAATAGTGAATGTAAAACACGCTTCGCTTGCTCTTTTTTTTCTTGATCCTGACCAGCAATTTGAATAAGTTCACCACGTGTTATGATTTGTACATGAAATGTTTCTTCAATTAATTTAATATTGGCATCTGACATACCGAGCAGCATGACAGCTTCATTTGGATTATCAACTTGCAATTCTGACATATTATCTAACATCATCATTCTCCTTGATCAATAGGATATCTTACTGCAATATTTTCATTCACCAAAAATAGCACTTTCCCTTTTACTTTATCATCATCAAAAGTAACGTGCAAAAGGTTTTCTTTTTTAATCCTGCTCTTTGCTGGTAATGATTGTATCATTTTTTCATGTAATAAAGGCAGTATTTTTGTTTCTACATTTTCTTCTGTGAGTGTTTCAACAATCTTCTGTCGCGTTTCAACTTTTGCTATTTGGATATACGAATTTAACCAAGAAGGCAATTCGATTTTTTTTAATGCTGTATCTGTTTTAGAGGAATTAAAGAACGTAATCTGCCAGTCCTCTGCTGTGACGATTTCATAATTAACCGTTGTTGGTATTTCAAATTCTGTTTCTAACCAATAGTCCGCATACACTTCTCCAACTGCGCCGACTTTTAAGTATTTATCCCCTTGTTGAATCACGCCCGAAACAAGCGTATCACCCGTATAAACTGTTGTATTGGGTGTTACTTTTCTTTCACCACTTGTAATATTGAAATGAGTAATAACCCCACTGTTTCCTGCAATTAAGTGATAATAGACATCCTTTTCCGTTTTCACTTTATTTTCAGGGGCAAGCTGAGGTGATATAGTCATCTTACTTCCTATTTTCGCCACATGCACCCACGAAAATTCACGGTATTCTTGCATAATTAACTGTCTTATATCGTTATCAGATCGTAAACTTCTTTTTAAAATAGGTGCTGAGAATTCTTTTTCTAAAAGCCTTTCAACAGCTACTTTTTTCTCTGGTGTCTCAGCCTGTACATCAATCGTCCACATCCATTCATTACAAATAATCGGTATAATCCATAAGCATAATAGCCCAATATAGGTAGTCAGCTGCTTTTGTAACAGAACATCCGGTGAAGTGTATCGTAACTTTAATTTTAGTTGATATTTTCTTCTTGCTTGACGAAGGATAGGTAAGTGATTGCGGGTTATTTCGAATTGTAATGTATCTTTTTTCGTTTGCACATGGCGAATCATAACATTGTGATTATGTAAATACTGAAGTAGCTCATGCATTTGTTCATCCTTTTGGACAGTCACTCGTATACGACGGTAATTAAAATTATACATGCCGTTCAATCGTCACTTTATGCAATTTTTTACACGTCACACTAAATCCATTTGTTGCCAGTACATCTACTTGTACTTCCTCACCATTAATATGCACAATAAAATCATCTAACATGCATGTACAAGCCTTTTCCGATGCATTAATAATCGTGTAATTCCCATGCCACTTGAATTGTTTATAATCTGTTATTTCAAGAATAGGTGCATGTTGAAATAATTTTTTCAATAAAAAAGCCTCCTTTTGACGTACTATATGCGACGGCAAAAGGAGGCATGTATAGGTTTATCTAATTGAACGTTGTTTCGCCTTTGGAGGCCCTAATATTTCAGCAGTAACAATCGCTTGTACGAGTGTTTCTTGTGTCTTCGGAGTTACAAACATTTGTTTCGTTTTTTCTTCCATTTGTTTCACTCTACTAGATTGTTCAATATTCTCTCTCCCGCGATTCATTTCGAATTTTCTCGCAGGCTCTTTTACAACTTGTTCAGTTTGTCGTTTTGGTCTTTCCTTCACTGGATTTACTGTTACCGGCTTTTGGAATTCTTGTGCTTGTGGAAAGACTACTTCACGCTTCAATTCCGGAACCTTCTTTTCCAGCTGTCCAAAAATTTCATTCGCAAAGTCCTCAAGCGTTTTCGGAGCCGCTGTAGTAGCTTGTCGCGGTTCTTGTGTAGGAACTGACTTGTTACTAAATGGTGGCATTTGCTTCATTTCTTTTGGTTTTTCTTTTTTATTAAAGATTGAAGAAATAATACCGATGATGATCATAATAATGAGACCTTCCATTTAGTAAACACACTCCCTTCTATCCATCCACCTCACTATTTTTGTGAAGTATCTGGTTTATCTGTTGATTTTGCAATTGAATCGCGCATCGATGTATCCGCTTGAATATTTTTGTAATTCATATAATCCATAATACCGAAGTTACCTGAGCGTAATGCTTCAGCCATCGCCATTGGAACTTCTGCTTCCGCTTCAACAACTTTCGCTTTCATTTCTTGTACTTTAGCTACCATCTCTTGCTCGTTTGCTACGGCCATTGCACGACGTTCCTCTGCTTTCGCTTGTGCAATATTTTTATCTGCTTGCGCTTGTTCGATTTGTAGCTCGGCACCGATATTTTTACCTACATCTACGTCCGCGATATCAATCGATAAGATTTCAAATGCTGTACCAGA
>DEQI01000221.1:14025-23119 GCA_002360295.1 Planococcaceae bacterium UBA3370 | reverse complement strand
TCACCAACACGAGCGATGATCGTATCTTCACCCGCACCACCGACTAAACGGTCTAAGTTTGCACGAACTGTAATACGCGCTTTTGCCTTCACTTCAATACCATTGATTGCTACACCTGCGATAAATGGTGTTTCAATTACTTTAGGATTTACGGACATTTGTACTGCTTCTAAAACATCACGGCCAGCTAAGTCAATCGCTGCACCACGTTCAAATGATAATTCAATATTGGCACGGTGAGCTGCGATTAACGCGTTTACAACACGGTCAACGTTACCACCTGCTAAGTAATGAGATTCTAATTGGTTAATCGAAACATCAAGTCCTGCTTTATGTGCTTTAATTAAAGGATTCACAATACGTGACGGAATTACTCGACGTAAACGCATCCCAATTAATGTGAAAATACTAACTCGAACACCTGCAGCTAACGCACTAATCCATAGAGCAACTGGTACGAATGTGAAAAATACAGCTAAAGCGATAAAAACTACTACAATTGTCACAATCAAGCCAATTGATCCAACTGAAATTAATTCAAACATTTTTATTCCTCCACTCTTTCAATAATTTCTCGAACTACAATTCGAGAACCTTCAACTTTTATTACTTCAATTTTTTTTCTTGCATCAATATAACTGCCTTCAGATACTGCGTCAATTCGTTCATTATCAACAGAAATGACACCTGCCGGACGCAGTGGTGTAATGGCTACACCTACCTTACCAATTAGTTCGATACGGTTCACGTTCGACACATACCCCTCTTCAGTTGTAGTCGCATCTTTTAATACGAGCTTATTGAAGACGTGCAGCCTTTTGCCAAAGAATTTCATAATAATCACCATTCCTATGACTGCAATAAACATTGCAATTAATATCGAATATGCCATATGCACAAAGTTAGCACCTGCAAACAATAAACTAATAATCATGAGTGCACCACCTATAATACCAACTATTCCACCAGGTATAAAGAACTCCGCGATTAAAAGTGCAAAGCCGATAATAAACAATAAAATCGTTTCAAAGCCAGCAAAACCGGCTATCGTATGACCGAAGAAAAATAAGCCAAGTGATGATAAGCCCATAATTCCAGGTATACCAAAGCCAGGTGAGTATAATTCTAAAACTAATCCGAGACTAGCAATCGATAGTAAAATCGGTACAACTACTGGATGTGTCACAATACGCGTAATTTCCTCTGCGATTGTTGGCGGAACATAT
The DNA here is from genome assembly GCA_002360295.1 of Planococcaceae bacterium UBA3370. Lineage (GTDB taxonomy): Bacteria > Bacillota > Bacilli > Bacillales_A > Planococcaceae > Metasolibacillus. Next base: position 21,893 of record DEQI01000221.1, on the reverse strand, counting down.
ACTACTTCGCTATTAGCCAAATGTATTTCTTCTAGTACATCCTGTAAATTGTTAACCGTGCCATTCGAATAACCAACCTCTAATGCTTCTGAAGCTGATAACGTTAAATACCCTTCACCTTTTGGGGCACGATAGTCACTCATATCAATGTTTTTATTGGCCATTGCTTCAGCATATATCGGATTACGTTCAGACGATTCAGCTGCCGCTATCATTTGCGCAATCCAGGCGCTTTGAGCTTTTTCCTCTGCCGCATTGCCAGCCGAATCAATGACACCAGCTGATCCAATGGTTGCATCTGGCATCATGTAAATACCTGTCGCATGTAAAGCTAAAAATGCGCCTGCTGAATGCGCTTTCGTATTGATAAATGCATAAATAGGGATCGATGTTTTTGTTTTATCCATTAATTTAGCAATTTCTTCTGCAGCATCCGTGTAGCCACCTGGTGTATGTATATCCAACACGATTGCTGCTGCATTGTCTTCTTGCGCTTCTTTAAAAGCCCGCTCTAAAAAGGCAAGGAGCCCTTTTTCAACATTTTTTTCAATTGGCACATGATACACTTTACTTTGTGCAAACGTTACTGAAGGCGCTATAAATATTAATGTCATCACTATTAAGAATAATGAGCTCAACAGTCGTGTGTTTTTCACCTGATTCACTCCTTTCCTAAAATATTTGTTAGCTACTTATACGGAAACAACAACAGAAAAGTTTCAAGAATAAGAAAAAAAATAACTCTTTTTTATTGTACACTACTTTGGAATGTGAATTGAAGTAAAAGGTTGGAGTAAATACATTTATTAGGTAATTTTGATAGGATCTCTAATTTCAGAGAAGATTTATTCCGAGGGTTCACTTATGGACATATTCTTAAGTAAAACGCAAAATAACCCACAGTATTTTGGCATACTGTGGGTTAGTCATTTGGTCTGCTCAATAAATCATAAAATTGCGTGTTATGAACGTAGGGATTTTATAGGAAAAAAAATTACCACTTACGTTTACGTGCAGCTTCTGATTTCTTTTTACGTTTTACGCTAGGTTTTTCGTAGAACTCGCGCTTTCTAACTTCTTGAATTGTACCACTTTTAGATACAGTACGTTTGAAGCGGCGAAGAGCATCTTCAAGCGATTCGTTTTTGCGAACGACAGTTTTTGACATCTCTCTTTCCCTCCCTCCGAACACACATCAGTACAATCACTAACCTTCTGTTAGTGTGTACTAAAAGATTATATCGTACTGTTTTAATGCCGTCAATAGAAACTATTATTTTTAATAATTTGATTCTGAAGTTAGACCATTCATTATAGCAACCCCAGAACTTGCACCAATACGACTTGCTCCGTGTTCAATCATTTTTTGCATATCTTCTAAACTACGAACACCACCAGATGCTTTTACACCAACGTTCGGTCCAACAGTTTTACGCATCGTTGCAATATCTTCAGCTGTTGCGCCGCCAGTTGAAAATCCTGTTGATGTTTTGACAAAATGAGCTCCTGCTTCTACAGATAATTCACATGCTTTCACTTTTTCTTCTTCTGTTAATAAGCATGTTTCAATAATTACCTTTACTAAAGTACCATTTGCTGCATCTACAACTGCTTTAATATCATCGCGGACTACATCGTATTCACCGTTTTTTAGTGCGCCAATATTAATGACCATATCAATTTCACCCGCACCGTTTGCAATGGCATCTTTCGTTTCAAATGCTTTTACAGCTGATGTAGAAGCACCTAAAGGGAAACCAATAACCGTACAAACTTTTACTGGTGTACCTACTAATAATTCAGAGCAATATTGTACCCAAGTAGGATTAACACAAACAGACGCAAATTCATATTTTTTTGCTTCCTCACAAAGTTGTGTAATTTGATCACGAGTAGCATCTGCTTTTAGTAATGTATGATCAATCATTTTTGCATATTGTTGAGTCATGTTCATAGCTCCTTTATATTATATTCTTAAGTTGTACGTACAACTATATCATATCATTCATTTGAAATTAAAATAAATAAACAGACTAGTTTTTCAATTAGTATTGGGTTATTTATCTACACTTAAACAAATTCTGTTCAATCCTGATTTATACATAATAAAAAAACTGCCTAGAATTTTTCTAGACAGTTTTTTATTATTGAACTTGTTCTTCTAACACGCGTACAAATTGCCCCTCATTATATGGATAACCGGCTTTCGTAATTTTTACTTTTACTAATTTACCGACCATTTCTTCAGTTGCTTCAAATACAACTTTTAAGTAGTTAGTCGTATAGCCGACATAAAGATTTTCGTTTTCCGATTCTTTAAAGCGTTCTTCTGGAATCACTTCTAACACTTCGCCTTCAAAGCGAGAAGCATATTCTTTTGCTAACTGGTCGTTTAAAGCAATTAGGCGGTGCACACGCTCGTTTTTTACTTCTTCGTCTACTTGGTCCTCCATACGTGCTGCTGGAGTTCCTGTACGTTTAGAATAAGGGAAAACGTGTAGCTCTGAAAACTTATGATCACGAATAAAATTATACGTTTCCATAAATTCTTCTTCCGTTTCTCCAGGGAAACCTACGATGACATCGGAAGTAATCGCTAAATCTGGTAGCGCTTCTGCTAAACGTGTAATACGTTCTGCGAAAAATTCCATCGTATATTTACGACGCATACGTTTTAACACTGTATCAGAACCTGATTGGATTGGAATGTGTAAATGATTTACGACGATATTAGAATTACGCAATACTTCAATTACTTCATCTGTTAATTGAGATGCCTCAATAGAAGAAATACGAAGACGTTTTAATCCTTTTACTTGTGATTCTAAATCGCGTAACAATTGTGCTAAATTATAATCTTTAAAGTCTTGACCATATCCACCAGTATGAATACCTGTTAAGACGATTTCAAGATAGCCTGCATCTACTAATTGCTGTGCTTGTCGAATAACTTCTTGTGGATCACGAGAACGCATTAAACCGCGCGCCCATGGAATAATGCAAAACGTACAGAAGTTATTACAGCCTTCTTGAATTTTTAATGAAGCACGCGTACGGTCAGTAAATGCTGGTACATCTAGTTCCTCATAAACGCGATTTTTCATTATATTACGCACTGCATTGATTGGTTGACGCTCTTCTCTATATTGATCAATTAATCCAAGCATTTTTTCGCGGTCTTGTGTCCCAACGACAATATCAACACCTGGGATTGCCATAATTTCTGCTGGTGAAGTTTGTGCATAACAACCTGTTACACAAATAACAGCGTCCGGGTTTTGACGGACAGCACGACGAATGACTTGTCGTGATTTTTTATCGCCTGTATTCGTTACAGTACATGTATTAATAACATAAACATCTGCTCGATGCTCAAATTCAGTACGTTCATATCCTTGCTCTTTGAAAAGCTGCCAAATTGCTTCTGTTTCGTAATGGTTTACTTTGCAGCCTAAAGTATATAGAGATACGGTTTTTGGGACCTCGTAACTCATAATATATATCATCCTTTCAATAGTACAGTTCACTACAATATATCAACGTGTTTTATAATAGCATAAATATATAGGATGGGCCTAACTTTTTAGTTTAGGCCCATCTATTTTAACTGACTTACCAATTACTCAATTAATCACGCTAATTGTATAAATATATGAGTTTTCTGAAACAATAAATATGAATGAAATTTCTTGCTGACACACAATGGTAAATTTGGTATAGTTTTAATTGATTACAAATATTACATATTAAGGGAGAGTCATCACAGTGAAGAAAATAATTTTTTCAACAAGTCTTTTATTTTTTTGGATAAAAGGTGCAGTCGAAGTCGATAACAGGTTTGTAAAAACAAACTTATCAAACACAATTTTAGGATTTATTCCTGCTGGGAAAGATCAACAAAATATACCATTAAAAAATATTTCTGGTTCAATGCTATCTTCAAAATATAATATTAAAACAATACTCTTTGGGCTAATTCTATTATTTATTGGATTAGGCTCACTAGGTGATAGCTTTATTGGTGGTTTAATCTTCTTGATTATTGGTGTTGGAGTTACAGGAAGTGGAATACAAACAGTATTAAATATTGAAAAATCAGGAACACCATATTATATAAATGTACCATTTTTTGAAAAAAATAAAATGATAGAGCTAAACGAACATATAAATAATGCTCTGGCTTTAGACACAGACAAAACAGATTTGAATTTATTTTTTGATAAAAAAACTAATATTTAATTAAAATGCCCGTCTTCAACAATTAATGAAGAAGCGGGCTTTTCTTTATGTCACTAAAATAGATATGCATTTTCAAACTGCCCAACAATTCATGTTGATATCGCCAATTTGAAACTGAGTGTTGTATATAATTTCTTGAAGAATTATAACCAGAATTCGGTATATAAACACAGAAATACTGTGCAATTAGATTTTTTTGAATAAGAAAACCACTTAAAATGACTGTTTTAAGCGGTTTTCCCATAGTCCCTGAACCATTGATACAACTACTATCAGATTCAATCATGAATTACTTCAAGCTTTGAATAGAAATATTATAAATTAGAAAATTTACTTAGTTTCTTTCTATTTCCAATAACAACTAAGACATCTTCCTTCTCAATAATCTGTTCGGATGGAGGAGAAAAAATAATTTCACTATTCCTAACGATTGCGATTACACTAACACCATATTTAGCTCGTAAGTCTAAATCACGTAAATTTTTGCCCGCCATCCTTGAAGGAATCATTATTTCTTCTATGCTAAATTCTTTCGATAGTTCAATATAATTTAACATATTTGGTGATAAGAGTTGATTGGCTACACGCTCTCCCATATCTCTTTCAGGGTAAATAATCCAATCAGCTCCTACTTTCTCTAAAACCTGTCCGTGCCTTTTCCCAAGTGCCTTCGCTATTACCTTTTTAATTCCTAGCTCTTTTAAAAGAGATACAGTAAGAATACTTGATTGCATATCGTTACCAATTGCCACGATTACACAATCAAAGTTCCCAATGCCAATAGATTTCAATGCCTTTTCCTCTGTCGTGTCTGCCACAATGCCGTGGGTGATGAAAAATTCAGCATCTTCCACTTTCGCCTCATCCATATCAATCCCTAGAACTTCTTTACCTGCTTCATGTAATCTCCTTGCTACACTTGTGCCAAACCTTCCTAATCCTATCACAGCATATTGTTGTATAGCCATTACTTTCAAACACTCCTTCAGTTTAATTAACCAATCATTATATTTCCTTTTGGATGTTGGAAAGCTTTTGATTTTATTCTTTTTGTGATGGCGAATGCTAATGTTAAAGGACCTAACCTTCCAACAAACATTGTACAGATAATGACTATACGACCAATAGGCGAAAGATCTGTGGTTAATCCCATAGAAAGACCTACTGTACCAAAAGCAGACGTAGCCTCAAATAAATACATAAGAAATTCATGACCGGGCTCTGTAATACTGAGAATGATGGTGACCATTACAACAATGATAATACCGCAACTAGCAATGGTCATGGACTTAAGTATAGTTTCTGTTACAATTCTACGTTTAAATAAAACTACATCCGTTTTACCTCTTATTTGTGACCACACGGCTGAGATTAAAACCATAAAGGTTGTTACCTTTATACCTCCAGCTGTTGATCCTGAACCTGCCCCAATAAACATCAGAAAAAGTATCAAAAATAATGTTGTGTGAGTTAAATCTCCTATGGATACTGTATTCGAGCCAGCAGTTCTAGGCGTAACAGCTTGATATAAAGAACCTAAAAATTTTCCCGATTCAGTTAGAGTACCTATTGTTTTACTATTGCCCATTTCAAACAAATAAATTAAAATAGTGGCCCCAGTAGTAAGAATAATAGTCGTTAGTATAACAATTTTGGAATGAACAGATAAACGGCGTGTAACACGATATTCATACAGCTCATTGATCACTATAAAACCTAATCCACCTATCGTAATCAGAGTACATAAGGTGATAACTACTATCGGGTCTTCTACATAATCGGTGAGCCCTTTAAAGCCCCCCATTATATCAAACCCAGCGTTATTAAAATTAGAGATGGAGTGGAAGAAACCATAGTAGATGGCTTTACCTGATGGCATTACTGCGGAAAAACGAATAGCCAATAGTATTCCACCTATTATTTCTAATACAAAGGTGAATACTAATATTCTTTTCACTAATTTAACCAGCCCTGCAAGAGATACATTATTGAAGGCTTCCTTTAGTAAAAGCCTCTCTTTTAATGAAATTTTTTTACCTAACAATATAAATAAAAATGTTCCAAAGGTCATAAATCCTAGCCCACCGACTTGAATAAGAAAAAGAATGACCAACTCCCCAAACATAGTAAATGTATCACCTGTGTCTACAACAACAAGACCTGTCACACAAGTAGCAGAAGTAGCTGTGAATAATGCATCTAAAAATGAGAGACCTTTTCCATCCTCTGTAGCTAGTGGCAAGGTCAAAAGTAAAGTTCCCATAAGAATGATGATGGCAAATCCTAAAACTAAGATTTTAGGAGGGTTAAGATATTTCGTTATTTTTTTCATCCTGATCCCCTAACAGCTCTATACTTTGACTGACCTATTCGTATATTATTAACTTCACAAATCGTCTATATACATCGATTATTCACTGATCAATATATTCAAATAATTAATTCCAATTGATTTATAATGGTTTAAAAGGGTATGCAGCAATATGTCTGTTTACGACTCCTCATCCAATATTTCCTTGGATGATCTAGGGACAGCATAACGACACAACAAACTAACCATTAGCATTGCGTTGAAAAAGCTCCTTATGTGTTTATACAAATTGCACGAAGAAAGCCCGCCTCAATCATTGATGAGCGGGTTTGTCATTTGTAACCTTTACATAATTTAACGCCCTAATAGTTTCTTTGTATACTTCACATCATTCGTTATATACCCGTCGATCAATAATTGTTGAACACGTTGCTGTTCCAATTTTTCAATGATCGGTATATTGAAATATACATGTACTTTTTTACCAGCTGCATGTAAATTCTTCACTACTTCTTCTGTTACAACTTGGGATTCTAGTCCAATGAATTCATAATCATTTTCAATTGCATCTTTTAATGAAAAATCACCATTTTTATAGAGCAGAACAAGTGGAATAGAAGGTTCAATTTTTTTCATTTTTTCTAAACTTTCTCTCTCGAATGAAGCAATGATAATCCGTTCATCATCTAGTAAATCATGCTTTTTTAAAAGTGATACCAATTTATTTTCGACTAAAAGCTCCCCATCAACTAATTTCGTTTCGATATAATAATGCATTTTTTGACCAAACATTTGGAATACTTCCTCTAAATTTGGAATGGGTGCTTTATGCTTATTTTTTACAGTGACAAATTTAGAAAGTTGATTCCATGTCATATCATCTATCCTACCGCTACCAGTTGTCGTACGGTCTATAAGCACATCGTGCATCGCTACCAGTACACCATCACTCGTCATTCGTATATCAATTTCAACCCAGTTTGCTCCATCTATGATAGACTGCCCATATGCTTCAATTGTATTTTCATTGAATTGATCTACAGCCCCGCGGTGTGCGATGATTAATGCTTTGTCACTAGCCTTTTGAACAGCTTTACTACTCGGATCTTGATCGTCATAAGAAGCTACCATGCTAAAAAATATTGAAAAAAAAATTAACATCCTCATCATCAACACATTCCCCTGACTCATTCATGTAGTATTACCTTAAAGGATACCTGATAAAAAAGCCTTCCTATACTATATTATGGACTACTGTTTACTTTTTTAATTCAAACTTCTTAGCTCTTTTCACACGCCATTCTCCTAGCTTTTTCAC
>DEQI01000221.1:13334-13867 GCA_002360295.1 Planococcaceae bacterium UBA3370 | reverse complement strand
TCTGCTCGTAAAATTCTTGGGCCGAGAGACATTGTTTGTGCACCTGCTGCTAATAAGCTCTCGCTTTCTTGACGAGAAATTCCACCTTCAGGACCGAAAATACATAAAATTGATTTTAATCCATTATCACGCACTTTATTAAGTTTATCCGCAAATCTTGTACGTATTTCTTGCTTTGCATCTTCCTCATCCGCGATAAAGACCGCATCATAATTCGGAATTATAGCAAGTAATTGTTTAAATGTAATGGGATTTTTTACTTCAGGTACATGCGTTCGATGAGACTGCTCTGCAGCTTCTTGTGCTATTTTTTGTAGACGTTCTGTTTTTTTCTCGCCTTTTTTAGCGTCCCATTTAACAATTGAACGTTCTGCAGAAAATGGAATGAGCGCATGCATGCCTAACTCTGTGCCCTTTTGCGCAATTAACTCCAGTTTTTCACCTTTTGGTAAACCACAGGCTATATCGACTTGAATAGGCATTTCTGGAGATGGGATCACTTCCCCCGTTTTTTGGACAGTAATGTCAGCATG
>DEQI01000221.1:12566-13270 GCA_002360295.1 Planococcaceae bacterium UBA3370 | reverse complement strand
CCTACTTTCATACGCATTACTTTACTAATATGACGAGCGTTTTCGCCTGAAATGGTACACTGTCCACTATCATTAAACGGTGTTTGGACAAAATATCGTTGCATACAGTTTCTCCCTTTCCTATAGAAAAACAACAGCTACAATTTTGTAGCTGCTGATGTTTTTTACAAGTTTTATTGTGGACGACGGGCAATAATGGCCACCCAATCTTCCATCATCAATACTTCTTCAATGATAAATCCTGATTGCTCAAGTGCAGCTTTTACATCATCTTTTTTCGCACCAATAATGCCTGAAGTGACATAAAGACCACCTGGTTTCACAATTGAATAAGCATCATCTGTAAATGTCATTATTATTTCCGCTAAAATATTAGCAACTACGACGTCCGCTTGCTCTGATACCGTGTCGAGTAAATTACCGTGGAATACTTCTACTGTATTCTCTACTTTATTTAGCTCCACATTTTCACGAGCAGAACGCACCGCTACTTCATCCAGATCTAATGCATGCACTTTTTTTGCACCGAGCATGGCAGCACCAATCGATAAAACGCCAGAACCAGTTCCAACATCAACTACAGTATCCCCTTCTCGTACAACCTTTTCGAGTGCTTGTAAACACATAACTGTTGTTGGGTGTGTTCCTGTACCAAAAGCCATCCCCGGATCTAGCTCAATAATTAACTCATCTGTAGAAACCGG
>DEQI01000221.1:10299-12484 GCA_002360295.1 Planococcaceae bacterium UBA3370 | reverse complement strand
GCCCAATCTTCTTCGTTTACTTCACTAGTTGTTAATAAATTTTCACCAATATTAATATCGAAGTTAACGAGGTTGGCGATTGCAAGTCTAATTTCTTCAACAGTTTCTGCTAAATAGCTCGTTGCGGATAAATATGCTTTTACTACGACTCCACTTTTCGGGAAATCATTCGGATTTAATGCATATATTTCTCCAAATTGATCGACTCTTTCTTTTGTCAATTCGATTGAATCTTCAATAACAACACCACTTGCTCCCGCTTCATGTAAAATATTCGTTATTGCATCTACCGCTTCATGCGTTGTTAAAATCGATAGTTCTGTCCATTGCACTTGCAATCATTCCCCTCTTTTATTCGCCTTTTAATTTTTTCTTGATTTTATCTAATAAAGAACTGCCGTGTTCTTCCGGAATATCTCCGCTAATTTCCGCAAAATCACGTAGTAATTGTTTTTGCTTTTCTGTTAATTTTGTCGGTGTTACTACTTTTACAACGACATATTGATGCCCCATTCCATATCCATGAACATTTTTGACACCTTTATCTTTAATACGGAATTGCGCACCCGATTGTGTACCTGCTGGAATTTTTAATTTTACTTTTCCATGCACTGTTGGTACTTCAATTTCGTCACCTAATGCCGCTTGTGGGAATGTTAGTTTTAATTCATAGTAAATATCGTCGCCATCACGTTCGAAATATTCATGATTACGTACTGTAAACACAATATATAAATCACCAGCTGGACCACCGTTAACACCTGGCTCACCTTGACCTGCTACGCGCAGCTGTTGACCATCGTCCACACCAGCTGGAATTGAAACTTTGATTTTTTTACGTTTTTGAACCGTTCCAGCACCTCGACAAGTAGTACATTTGTCCACAATAATTTTTCCGGCACCACGGCAGCTAGGACAGCTACGTTTATTTACCATACGGCCAAACGGAGTGTCTACTGTCTGATTAATTTGTCCGGCACCATTACATTGCGAACATGTTTGAGGTGTCGTACCTGGCTTTGCACCAGAACCATGACAAGTTTCACATGTTTCTTCTTTCGGTATTTCAATTTCTGTTTCTTTACCAAATACAGCATCTTCAAAATTAATATTCATGCGATATTGTAAGTCGTCACCTTTGCGCGGTGCATTTGGATCACGACGTCCACCGCCACCGAAAAACGAGCTGAAAATATCTTCGAAACCGCCGAAACCAGCGCCTCCGAAGCCACCTCCACCAAAGCCTGCGCTTGGATCTTCATGACCAAATTGATCATAGCGTGCGCGTTTTTGTTCATCTGATAACACTTCATATGCTTCAGCAATTTCTTTAAATTTTTCATCTGCACCAGGCTCTTTGTTAATGTCCGGGTGATATTGTTTTGATAGTTTACGATATGCTTTTTTGATTTCGTCTTTACTTGCTCCCTTTTGGAGTCCTAGCACTTCATAATAATCGCGCTTATTCATACGTCACTCTCCGCTCTTTTTGCATAAAATCTATTGTAACACGCATCCGCAAAATACGCTTTATTTTTCTAATCCATGGATACGCCTTCTCATTATTACGCTCCAGATGGACGCTTGCCACCTAATCATTCTTGTTCATCGACATAAATTAGCTTTTTATTCATTAACTCAAAATAGTAACAAACCTATTTTGGTTACGCCAATTAGAAGAAATACAACATTTTTAATAAAGAAAAGCCAAAGCCGCAAGCGGTCTTTGGCTTTTCATTTTACATGCTGTTACAAATTACTTGTCGTCTTTCACTTCTTCAAAGTCAGCGTCTACGATACCGTCATCTTTTGTATTTGATTCTGGACCTGCTTCGCCGCCTTGTGCTGCTTGTGCTGCAGCTGCTGCTTGCTCATATACTTTCATTACTAGAGGTTGTAAAATACCTTCTAATTTTTCTTTTGCAGCTTTAATGCCTTCGATCTCACCAGCTTCTAACGCTTTTTTCAGTTCATCGCGTGCATCTTCAACAGATTTTTTCTCTTCTTCTGAAATTTGCTCACCTAAATCAGTAACAGTTTTGTCAACTTGGAACACTAATTGGTCAGCTTCGTTGCGTAAATCTGCTTCTTCTTTACGTTTTGCATCAGCCTCTGCGTTAGCTTCAGCATCTTTTACCATGCGTTCGATTTCTTCATCTGTTAAACCAGAATCAGATTGAATCAC
>DEQI01000221.1:9302-10156 GCA_002360295.1 Planococcaceae bacterium UBA3370 | reverse complement strand
TCTGCAGCCATTGAGCGCTCACCTTGTAGTACGTGAATGTCTACTGCAGGTTGGTTGTCAGCAGCTGTAGAGAATACTTGTGATTTAGATGTTGGGATTGTTGTGTTACGGTCAATTAGTTTTGTGAACACGCCACCCATTGTTTCAATACCTAATGATAATGGTGTTACGTCAAGTAATACGATATCTTGTACATCACCTGTTAATACGCCACCTTGTACAGCAGCACCCATTGCTACTACTTCGTCAGGGTTAACACCTTTATGTGGCTCTTTACCTGTTGCATTTTTAATTGCTTCTACTACTGCAGGAATACGAGTTGAACCACCAACTAAAATAACTTTGTCTAATTCTGAAGCAGATAAACCAGCATCAGATAAAGCTTGACGAGTTGGTACAATTGTACGCTCTACTAAATCACGAGTTAATTCATCAAATTTAGCACGAGTTAAAGTTACTTCTAGGTGAAGTGGACCTTCTGCACCAGCAGTAATGAATGGTAATGAAACTTGTGTAGAAGTTACACCTGATAAGTCTTTTTTCGCTTTTTCAGCTGCATCTTTTAAACGTTGCATAGCCATTTTGTCTTTTGATAAGTCAATGCCGTTTTCTTTGCGGAATTCTTCTACTAAGAAATCAATGATTTTTTGGTCGAAATCGTCCCCACCAAGTTTGTTGTCACCAGCTGTCGCTAATACTTCAAATACACCGTCACCTAATTCAAGAATTGACACGTCAAAAGTACCGCCACCAAGGTCAAATACTAATACTTTTTGATCTACGTCTTGTTTATCTAAACCGTATGCAAGTGCTGCAGCAGTTGGTTCGTTAATAATACGTTCTACTTCAAGACC